>JBGPIJ010000045.1:0-13713 GCA_041484865.1 Gemmatimonadota bacterium | reverse complement strand
TCACGATCGAAGACCCGATCGAGTTCCTGCACCGCGATAACCTCGCGAACATTTCGCAGCGCGAGGTGGGGACCGACACCCTGTCGTTCAACGCGGCGTTGCGGCACGTGCTGCGGCAGGACCCCGACGTGATTCTGATCGGCGAGATCCGCGACCTGGAGACGTTGGACACCGCGCTCAAGGCCGCGGACACCGGCCACCTCGTGTTCTCGACGCTGCACACGACGGATGCGACCCAGACGATCAACCGCGTGATCTCGTTCTTTCCCCCGCACCAGCACGAGGAGATTCGCCATCTGCTCTCGACCGCGCTCCAGGCGGTCGTTTCGCTCCGGCTCGTGCCGCGCAAGGACGGGCGCGGCCGCGTGCCCGCGGCGGAGGTGCTGATCAACACCGCCGCCGTCCAGGACAAGATTCGCGACATCACGCAGCAGCTCAGCATCCCCGACATGATCGCGGAAGGATCGGTGCAGTACGGGATGCAGAGCTTCGATCAGTCGTTGTTTGGGTGGTACCAGCAGGGCGTGATCAGCTACGAAAGCGCCGTGTTCTACGCCACCAACCCGAGCGAATTCGCCCTCAAGGTCTCGGGCGTCGATTCCACCGCCAGCAAGGCCTTCGGCGGCTCCGCGGGCACGCGCGGGGGCGCGCGGACCGACCTCACTCCCTGATGTTCAAGAAGGTGCTTATCGCCAACCGCGGGGAAATCGCCCTGCGGGTGATCCGCGCATGCAAGGAGCTGGGGATCGAGACGGTCGCCGTGTATTCCGAGGCCGACCGCGAGTCGTTGCACGTCCGATTTGCGGACGACGACGTCTGCATCGGCCGGCCACCCAGCCGGGACAGCTATTTGAACATCCCGCGCCTGATCGCGGCGGCGGAAATCACCGGAGCCGACGCGATTCACCCGGGCTACGGGTTCCTCGCCGAGAACAGCGAGTTCGCGGACACGGTGCGCGCGTCGAACATCGCCTTTATCGGGCCGACGGCCGAGCAGATCCGCCAGATGGGCGACAAGGCGGCCGCGCGCAAGCTCGCGCACAAGCTCAAGGTGCCGACGGTGCCGGGCTCACCCGGGCCGGTGGCCGACGTTGAGACGGGCCTCAAGGTGGCGGTGAAGATCGGGTTTCCGGTGATCGTGAAGGCCGCGGCCGGGGGCGGGGGCAAGGGGATGCGCGTCGCGGCCGACGAGGACCAGTTTCCGCAGGCGTTCGGGCTGGCGAAACAGGAGGCGCTCGCCGCCTTCGGCTCGGACGAGGTCTACATCGAGAAATATCTCGCCCGCCCGCGGCACGTCGAGATTCAGATCATGGGCGACGCGCACGGCAAGCTGATGCATCTGTGCGAGCGGGATTGTTCGATCCAGCGTCGCCACCAGAAGCTCATCGAAGAGGCGCCGAGCCCGGCGGTGGATCAGACACTACGCGAGGACATGGGAGAGTCGGCGTTGCGGCTCGCGACGGCGATCGGCTACATCGGGGCGGGCACGATCGAGTTCCTGCTCGATGAGGACGGGTCGTTCTACTTCATGGAGATGAACACGCGGATTCAGGTCGAGCATCCCGTCACCGAAATGTGCACCAATTTCGACCTCGTGAAGGAGCAGATCCGGATAGCGGCGGGAGAGCCGCTTTCGTTCACGATGAACGGGCAGCGGCTCCGGGGGCACGCCCTCGAATGCCGGGTCAACGCCGAGGACCCGAGCCGGAATTTTCAGCCGTCGCCGGGCCTGATCACCGCGTACCATCCGCCGGGCGGCCCAGGGGTTCGCGTCGATACCCACATTTATGCCGGGTACACGGTGCCGCCGTACTACGACTCGCTGATCGCCAAGGTGATCGTCCACGGGAACACCCGGGAGGAAGCGCTGGCGCGCATGCGGCAGGCGCTCGACTCGTTTATCATTGAAGGCGTGACCACGACTATCCCGTTTCTCGGTCGGGTTATGCGCCATCCGGACTTCATCGCGGGGAAGGTGGACACGAAATTCCTCGAACGGGAGTCGCACCTCCTCGCCGGACCAGGATGAGAATCGACGTTCATTTTACGCCGTTCGGCCTGAACCCCGCTGACGGCAGCGGGCGGGGCGTCATCGTGATCGATGCGCTCCGCGCCACCACTACGGTGATCACCGCGCTGGCGAACGGAGCGAAGGCGGTCATCCCTGCCGCCACCTCCGACGAAGCGATTCGACTCGCCTCGAACCTCGAAAAGGGCGGCGTGTTGCTCGCGGGCGAGCGCCGGAGCCTGAAGATCGAGGGGTTCGATCTCGGTAACTCGCCCCGGGAGATGACGCCCGAAGTGGTGGGGGGGAAGACGATCGTGCTCGCCACGACCAACGGCACGCCCGCCCTGGTGGCGGCCCAGGGCAGCGAGCCGGTGCTGGTGGGGGCGGCGGTGAACTTCACGGCCCTGACCGAGCGCGCGCGCGGACTGCTCGAAGAGCGCGGCGAGCTGGCGATCCTCTGCTCGGGCCGCGAGCGGCAATTCGCGCTGGAAGACGCCTACACCGCGGGGCGCATCACCAAAGCGCTGAAGCGGGGCAAGCGGAAGCTCGAGCTCAATGACGCCGCGGTGGCGGCGCTCGCGCTGATCGGTGGCTATGACGACTGGGCTGAGGCGTTCGGCGCCAGCGCCGCCGCGCGCCAACTGGTCGAGGCCGACCTCGAAGAGGACGTCGCGTTCTGCGCCAAGCCGGACCGGTTCGGCGTGGTCCCCCAATACGCCGAGCGGCGCATCACGTGACGCCACGGGTGCGCGAGGAGCTGGTCGGGGTCGGGGCGCTGCTGGTTGGCGTCTTCCTCGGCCTGACGCTCCTCGGCACCGGTGTGACGGGGAGCTGGGGGCGCGGGCTCGGGCTCGGGTTGTGGAAGTTCTTCGGCGTGGGAGCGGTGCTCCTGCCGGCGCTGGGCGTCGCCTGGGCGCTCGCTGCGTTCGAGCGTCTCGGCGGGCTCACCGCGTTACGTGCGGCAGCGCTGGGCGCTGGCCTCGTCGTCCTCGTCCCATACGGCATCGGGATCGCGACCGACGTTCGACTCACGGATCTCGCGGCCGAGTATTCCTCCTGGACCACCTCGCAGCGCCTAATCGGGCTGTTCGCCGGATTCGTGGCGAGTGGCATCCACGGCGCGATCGGCACCGCGGGCGGCGCCCTCGTCGGCCTGTTCGCGCTCTCGGCGCTCGGCATTCTCACCGTCGGGTGGCATCCGCTCGTCGTGCTGAGGATCGGGGAAGGGCGGCGGGGGACGGGGGAAGCCGAGAAGCTGGGAAGCAAGTCTCACGAAGCAGACGACGTACCCTTCCGGCTTCCCGCTTCCCCCCTCCCCTCGAAGACCCGGAAGTCGAAAGCTCTACCGCTTCCCAAGCCGCTCGCGATTCCCGAAGGGGCCCTGATTCCTCCCGTCTCGCTATTGCACATACCGGCGGGGGAGGACACAGAAGCCGGGACCGCTCAGATTGAGCTGATGGGGCAGAAGCTGATCGACACGCTCCAGACGTTCCGGGTGGACGCATCGATCGCCGGGCGGACGGTCGGGCCCGTCGTGACGCAGTACGAGGTGGCGCCAGGCTCCGGGGTGAAAGTGGGACGGATTGCCGCGCTCGCCGACGACCTGGCGCTCGCGATGCGGGCGCAGAGCCTGCGCATCGTGGCGCCGATCCCGGGCAAGGCGGCGGTCGGCATCGAGGTCCCGAATCCGAGACCCCGCATGGTGATGATCCGCGAGTTGATCGAAAGCGCGGAGTATCGCCACCCGCCGCGAGCCCTGCCGGTCGCGCTGGGACGGAACCTGGAGGGCGAGGCGGTCGTGGACGATCTCGCCAAGATGCCGCACCTGCTCATCGCCGGCGTCACGGGCTCGGGCAAATCCGTATGCATCAACACCATCATCACGAGCCTGATCTACACGCATCCGCCCGAGACGCTGCGACTGCTCATGGTGGATCCGAAAATGGTCGAGCTGTCGATGTACGCGTCGCTGCCCCACCTCGGCCACCCCGTCGTTACCAACAATCACAAGGCGGCGACTGTGCTCAAGTGGGCGGTGGCCGAGATGGACCGCCGCTACAGGTTGCTCCACGCGAACCACGCGCGGAATCTCACCGACTTCAACCAGAAGGTTCGGGAGAAGAAGCCGCTCGTCGAAAGCGACGGGAAGGGGGAAGGGGGAAGCGGGAAGGGTGACGACGCCTCCCGCCTCACGCCTCCCGCCTCCCGCGAGTATTCCGGTGGCATACTCCCCTACATCGTGCTCCTCGTGGACGAGCTCGCCGATCTGATGCTCACGGTGCAGGGGGAAATCGAGACGCCGCTCGCGACCCTCGCCCAGAAGGCGCGCGCGATCGGCATCCATCTGATTCTCGCGACGCAGCGGCCGTCGGTGAACGTGCTCACGGGCCTCATCAAGGCGAATTTCTCCTGCCGCATCGCGTTCCGCGTCTCCGCCAAAGTCGACAGCCGCACGATCCTCGACCAGAACGGCGCGGAGACGCTGCTCGGGAACGGCGACATGCTCTTCCTCCCCCCCGGCAAGAGCGAGCCGGTGCGCATCCAGGGGGCGTACATCTCGACCGAGGAGACCGAGCGGCTGATGGAGTGGTACCGCAGCCGTGCGCCCGTGGCGGCCACCGATCAGGCGAAGCGTGACATCGCCGAGCAGATCGCCACCATCGAGCAGGCGGAAGCGAGGGACGATGGGCGGGGTGGAAATGAGATGGTGGGGGAGCGCGATTCGCTGTTCCGTCAGGCCGCCGAGGTCTGCATCCAGAATCAGCTCGGCTCCACGTCGCTGTTGCAGCGACGGATGAGCATCGGGTACGGGCGCGCCGCCCGCATGATCGATCAGCTCGAGGAAGCGGGCATCCTCGGGCCCGCCAACGGCTCCAAGCCGAGAGATGTATTGGTGGGATTGGATGAGCTGGATGAGATATGTGGGGGAGAATGAAGGCGGTGTCGGGAGGGCAAAGGCGGTGTCGGGAAGGCGAAGGCAATGTTGGGAGATTGCCTTACCAACACCGCAGTATTAGGGAGCCGGCTGCGCGACTCTGATACGGTGGCCCGCCGGCAGGGCCCTAGTTTTCAGGATGCACCGCGGCATCCGCAGCGACCCGGCCGGGTGGAGCGACGAGCGGCAGAAGCGAGGGTTGGCCGGAGAGGAGCAGGCGATTCGGTACCTGCTGTCGCGCGGCTGGTCGCTCGTAGCGCACCGGTTTCGTATGGGTCGCACGGAAATCGATCTCGTCGTGCGGCGGGGCGATCTGGTGGCGTTCGTGGAGGTGAAGGCGCGGCGCGGAGACGCGTTCGGGAGCCCGATGGAGGCGGTGACCGGGGGCAAGCGTCGTGAGATCGTGAAGGCGGCGCGCGCCTGGGTGGACCGGTATGGCCGCCCCTCCGACATCTACCGCTTCGACTGCATCGGGCTGGTAGACGGGAAGTTGGACCATCTGGAGGACGCGTTTCGACCCGGGTGGCGCTAAAGGCAGCTTCGGTATATATTCGGGCCTCTCTGATCGGGAGCCCAGGACCCCATGTCGAGGATTCTTATGGCAGCCGAGAACCAGGAAACGCCCAAGCTGTCGGATGACCGCAGGAAAGCGCTCAATCTGGCCATCACGCAAATCGAGAAGACCTGCGGGAAGGGCGCCATCATGCGCATGGGCGCGGATTCACCGCGCGTGCGTGTCGCGGCGATCCCCACCGGCGCGATCAACCTGGACGCCGCCATCGGGATCGGCGGGATCCCCCGGGGCCGGGTCACCGAGATCTTCGGTCCCGAGTCGAGCGGGAAGACCACCCTCGCGCTGCACGTGGTGGCAAACGCGCAGCGGCTCGGCGGCGCGGCGGCATACATCGATGCGGAGCACGCGCTCGACGTCGAGTACGCGAAGAAGCTGGGCGTCGACGTGGACAATCTCCTGGTCTCGCAGCCCGACACCGGAGAGCAGGCGCTCGAGATCACGGAGATCCTCGTCCGCTCGGGGGCGGTGGACGTGGTCGTCGTGGATTCGGTGGCCGCGCTCGTTCCGAGAGCGGAGATCGAGGGTGAGATGGGGGACTCGCTCCCCGGCCTCCAGGCGCGGCTCATGAGCCAGGCGCTGCGCAAGCTCGCCGGGGCGATCAACCGTTCGCACACCTCCGTGATCTTCATCAACCAGCTGCGCGAGAAGATCGGAGTCATGTTCGGCAACCCGGAGACGACGTCGGGCGGCCGCGCGCTCAAGTTCTACGCCTCGGTGCGCCTCGACGTGCGCCGCATCGCGCCGGTGAAGGACCGGGAAGTCGTGATCGGGAATCACGTCCGCGTGAAGGTCGTGAAGAACAAGGTCGCCCCCCCGTTCCGGCAGGCCGAGTTCGACCTCATGTTCGACGAGGGGATCAGTCACGAGTCGCTGCTCGTGGACATCGCCGCGGAGGCGGGCATCATCGAGAAGTCGGGGGCGTGGTACGCCTACGGGAAGGAGCGCATCGGGCAGGGCCGGGAGAACGCCAAGCTCTTTCTCAAGGACCACCCGGAGATGAGTCTCGAGATCGAGGCGAAGGTGAAGGAACACCTCGGCATGAAGGCCCCGGTCGTGACCGACGAGGAGGCCCCGGCGCCCGAGGACTGAGTGCCGATTCTCACCGCCCTCGCCCCCGATCCCTCGCAGCCTGGATACCGGCTGGTCGACGTGGACCGGGGGCGTTTCGCTTCCCTCCCGGCCGACGCGCTCGACGCCCTCCAGCTCGCGGTCGGCGCGGAGCTTTCCGCCGCGCGCCTCGCCCACCTCCAATACCTGGCCGATGTCGAGGCAGCGTACCGTGCCGCGGTGCGCGCCCTCGCCGCGCGGGCGCGGGCGCGGGGTGACCTGCGGCGGCGCCTGGTGCAGAAGCAGCATCCCCCGCAAGCCGTGGATGGGGCGCTCGCGCGACTCACCGACCAAGGACTACTCGACGATCGGCGCTTCGCGCTCCACCACGCGGGGCGCCGCGCCGCGGGCGGCAAGGGTCCCGCGCGGCTCGTGGCGGACCTCGTGGTCCAGGGGGTCGACCGTCGGATCGCCGAGACGGCAGTCCGGGACGCGCTCGCGGAGGAGAACATCGATCCTGCCGCGATGCTGCGTGCCGTGGCGACCCGGCGCGCCGCGCAGCTCGCCGACTTGCCGCGACCGGTACGCAAGCGGCGGCTGCTTGCGTATCTCGCCCGGCGCGGCTATCCGGGGGCGGCAGTCCGGGATCTGGTGGACGAGGTGCTATCCGACCGGGAAGAGGGAAGCGGGAAGGGAGCCTCCTAGAACCCCGGGCCCCCGGCCCGTGGTCAGCCGAGCGAGGCGGGCCCCCGTCCCGCTCCCCCCTCTTCGTTCCCCGTATATTCCTCGCATGCAATCCGCGGAAATCCGCCGCCGGTTCCTCGCCTACTTCACGGCCCGAGACCATCGGGAGGTCTCAAGCTCGTCCCTCGTTCCGGCGGACGACCCGACACTCCTCTTCACCAATGCCGGGATGGTGCAGTTCAAGCGGGTGTTCCAGGGACTCGAGCGGCGGGACTACACTCGAGCGGTCACGTGTCAGAAGTGCGTG
The DNA here is from genome assembly GCA_041484865.1 of Gemmatimonadota bacterium. Lineage (GTDB taxonomy): Bacteria > Gemmatimonadota > Gemmatimonadetes > Gemmatimonadales > GWC2-71-9 > AG25. Next base: position 6,158 of record JBGPIJ010000045.1, on the reverse strand, counting down.
CGCGCCGGCGGCAAGCACAACGACCTCGAGCAGGTGGGCCACACCGCGCGGCACCACACGTTCTTCGAAATGCTCGGCAATTTCTCCTTCGGCGACTACTTCAAGAAAGAGGCGATCGAGTACGCCTGGGAGTGGGTCACGGACAAGCAGTGGCTCGAGATCCCTGTGGACCGGCTGTACGTCACGGTGCACCACACCGACGACGAAGCGCGGCGGCTGTGGCGGCGATTCGTGCCCGACCAGCGCATTTACGGGCTCGGGGACAAGGACAACTTCTGGCAGATGGCCGACACGGGGCCGGCTGGGCCGAATACCGAGATCTACGTGGATATGCGGCGGAATGGGGATGGGGGGAGGGGGAGGGATCTGAGTCTCGAGGAATTCATGGAGCTGCAGGAAGCGGGGACGCTGCTCGAGATCTGGAACCTGGTCTTCATGCAGTACGACCTCCAGAAGGACGGGTCCCGGCTCCCGCTACCCGCGCCCTCGGTGGACACGGGCGCCGGGCTCGAGCGGCTCGCCGCCGTGATGCAGGGGGTCTCCTCCAACTTCGATACCGACCTGTTCGTGCCGATCATCGAGCGCGCGGCGGAAATCGTGGGCCACCGGTACGACCGAGGGCCGGCGGGGGCTTCCTATCGGGTGCTCGCCGATCACGCGCGGGCGGTCGCGTTCCTCCTGGCGGATGGTGTGGCGCCGTCGAACGAAGGCCGCGGCTACGTGCTGCGGCGCATCTTGCGGCGCGCGGTGCGGCACGCCTGGCTGCTGGGCCGCCGCGAGCCCACCCTCGTGCACCTCACGAAGGTGGTGATCGGACAGATGGGATCGGTCTATCCGGGGCTCGAGGCAAAGCGGGAAGAGATCGACAAATGGACGCGCGCCGAGGAGGAGCGGTTCTTCGATACGATCGAAGGGGGGCTCGCGCGGCTCGATGAGGTGAAGCAGGCGAAGAGGATCTCCGGGGAAGAAGCGTTCAAGTTGTACGACACCTTCGGGTTTCCGATCGACTTGACGCAACTCATCGCGGAGGAGAGAGGACAGACGGTAGACCTCGCGGGATTCGAGCGGGCGCTCGAGTCGCAGCGCAAGCGCTCGCGAGACGCGACTGTCACGCCCGGTACCGGATCGCTCAAGCTCCAGGGCCATGCACCCACGGTGATCGTCGGGCACGCTGGCGAATGGCGTACGGTGAAGCCGAAGGGGCGACAGAAGTGGGTCGGCTACGAGACGACCCAGGCGGAGACCGACGTATTGAAGTTCCGCCAGCAGGACGATCGCGTGGAGGTCGTGCTCGAGACCAATCCGTTCTACGTCGAGTCGGGCGGCCAGGTGAGCGACACGGGCGTCCTGAAGGGCGCGGGGTGGGAGCTCGAGGTGACGGACGTCGAGAAGACGGAAGGGACGAGCGCGGTCGTCGGGCGATTCGACCGCGAGTTCGAGCCCACGGCGGTGCTGGCGCAGGTAGACGAACGCCGCCGGCGCAACATCGAGCGGAACCACACGGCGACGCACCTCGTGCACGCGGCGCTGCGAAAGATCCTCGGGCCCCACGTGCGGCAGCAGGGCTCGGTCGTCGCCCCCGAGCGTCTGCGGTTCGATTTCGCCCATCACGGCCCGGTGGACGACGCGACTCTCGCCCGCGTCGAAGAGGAGGTCAACGCGCGCGTGTGGGAGAATCTTCCCGTCACGACGCGCGAGATGAAGTACAAGGAGGCGCTCGCGGCGGGGGCGATGGCGTTCTTCACGGAGAAGTACGGCGACATCGTGCGGGTCGTGGAGGTGCCCGGTGTCTCGGTCGAGCTGTGCGGCGGCACGCACGTGCCGTCGACCGGTCAGATCGCGCTGTTCCGGTTCACGCACGAGACGGGGGCGGCGGCGGGAGTGCGCCGCATCGAGGCCGTGACAGGGCCGGTCGCCTACGAGCTGGTCAAGAAGCTCGAGGAGCAGGTCGGCGAGGCCGCTTCGGCCCTGAAGACGCAGCCCGAGCATCTGGTGCGCCGCATCGAGCAGCTACTGGAAGAGAATCGGAAGCTCGAGAAGCGGGTGGAAGACCTACTCAAGGCGGGAAGCGGCAAGGGGGAAGGGGAAAGCGTAGAGCGCATTGGCGACGTCGACCTGCACATCGCCGAGGCCGATCTCGAAGATCGCGACCAGGTGGGGCTCGTGATGGATGCCTTCCGGGCGAATCATCAGAGTGCCATCTCGGTGCTCTTTACCAATGGCGAGCGCGGCGGAATTCACGTGGCCGTCACCGACGATCTCGTGGGGCGGGGCGTGAAAGCAGGAGAAATCGCGAGCGCCATCGCGGCGGTGAGCGGCGGCAAGGGTGGCGGCCGCCCGCAGTTCGCGTCGGCGGGAGCCGGTGACGTGACGAAGCTCGCCCTCGCGCGCGCACAGACCCCCGGGATCGTGAAGCGGCTGCTCGCGCGATGAGGCGCAGCGAGCTTCTGGTTTGGCTCGACGCTCGGCGCCCGACGCCGCCGGCGGGGCTGCGCGCCCAGCTTCAGGCGGCCGTCGCCGACGCCCCAGAGCCGTTGCCCGAGCACCTGGCGCGGCTGGGTCGCGAAACGCTGGCCCGTGTGGCGCGGCACCCGGACGGCGGGCGGGAGCTGGCGCTCGATCTGCTCGCGGCGGACGCGTTCGTCACCTATGCGTTCGAGGCGCAGGCGGAAGCGGACGTGACCGGCCTCGCGTCGCTTGCGGCGCGGGTCGCCGCCGGGGAGCCGGCCGCCAGGTGACGCCGGCCGAGCGGGCGCGGGAGGGGCTGACCCGGCTCGGCGCGCTCGCGCACCGGGTGGCGACCGAACAGGCGGATGCCGTAGCGCGCCTCGCGGGCCTGTATGTGCGGACGCTGCGCCGGGGCGGCACGTTGTTCTTCGCCGGCAACGGCGGCAGCGCCGCCGACGCGCAGCATGTCGCGACCGAGTACGTCGTCCGGTTTCGCGCCAACCGCAGGGCACTGCGCGCCGTCGCCCTCACCACCGATACGTCGCTGTTGACCGCGTGCGGGAACGATCTCGGATTCGACGAGATCTTCGCGCGGCAGGTGGAGGCGTTGGTCCAGCCGGGCGACCTGCTCGTGCTGCACTCGACGAGCGGGGAAAGCCCTAACGTCATCCGGGCGGCCCAGACGGCAAAAGCCGGGGGGGCGACGGTCGTCGCCCTGCTCGGCAAGGGCGGAGGACCGCTGCGCGAGCTCGTCGACGATTGCATCGTGGTCCCATCGGATGCAACGGCGCACATTCAGGAGCTGCACCTCGCGATCGAGCACGTGATTTGCGAGATCGTAGAGGAGCAGATTGAACACTGAATGGGAGGGGCGGTGCTTGACCTATCGGGGAAGCGGGCATTGGTCACGGGAGGAGGGCGTGGGATCGGGCGGGCGACAGCGATCTTGCTGGCCCGGGCGGGAGCGAGCGTCGCCGTCGGTTATCGGAGTCGGAAGGCCGATGCGGAGGAAACGCTCAGGGCGGTCGAAGGCGGTCATGGGCGGTCGAGGGCGGTCGCGATCGAGGCGGACCTCGGGGATCCGATCGCCGCGGAGCGCGCCGTCGATGAGACCACCGCGGCGCTTGGCGGGCTCGACATTCTCGTCGTGAATCACGGCGTGTGGCCGGCCGACGACATTCCGCTCGCGCAACTTCCCATCGAACAATGGGACTCGACGCGCCGCGCCAATTTCGACGGCGTGTTCTACGTCTGCCGGGCGGCCATTCCCCGACTGGGAGACGGTGCGCGCGTCGTGCTCGTGTCGTCCACGGCGGGCCAGCGCGGGGAGGCGTTCCACGCCGATTACGCCGCGACGAAGGGCGCGATCATCGCGCTCACCAAGTCGCTCGCCGTGGAGCTGGCCCCGCGGATCGCGGTCAATTGCGTCGCGCCGGGGTGGGTGGACACGGAAATGTGCGAAAGGCCGTTTGCGCGGGACGCGGGGGGCGGGAAGCGGGAAATCGAGACCACCATCCCACTCGGTCGTGTCGCAAGCCCGGACGAGATCGCGGGGCCTATCGTCTTCCTGTGCTCGGACCTGGCTCGGTACATCACGGGCGAAGTATTGAACGTGAACGGGGGATCCGTCCTATGCGGATGACTCCCGCTTCCCGATGATCTTCCCCGAACGCTTGCCGATTCCCGACGAGGTGCTCCAGATCGCGCGGACGCTCGAGGGGGCGGGCCACGAGACCTGGTGCGTCGGCGGGGCGATCCGGGACAACCTCTTGAACGTCGAGAATCATGATTTCGATCTCACCACGGCGGCGCCGCCCGAAACCGTGCGGCGGCTCTTCCCCCGCACCGTGCCGATCGGCATCGAGCATGGCACGGTGGCGGTGCTGGACGAGCACAATCACCCGCATGAAGTGACGACGTTTCGCCGCGACATCCGGACCGACGGTCGTCACGCGGTGGTGGAGTTCGGCGTCTCACTCGGCGACGATCTGGCGCGGCGGGACTTCACGATCAACGCCATCGCGTATCACCCGCTGCGGCACGAATGGCGCGACCCGTTCAAGGGCGCGGACGACCTGGACAAGAGACTGATCCGCGCGGTCGGCGACCCGAACTGGCGGTTTCACGAGGACTATCTCCGGATCCTGCGTGCCCTGCGGTTCAGCGCGCGGTTCGAGTTTCGGATCCAGCCCGGCACGCTCGAGGCGGCGAAGGCGAATGTGGCCGGGCTGGCGCACCTGTCCGCGGAGCGGGTGCGCGACGAGTGGTTCAAGGGGATCGCGACCGCCCGCCACGTCTCGAAGCTCCTGGCGTTATGGTTGGACACGGGGGCGGCGAGGATCTGGATGCCGGAGATCGCGGGAAGCGGGAAGCGGGAAGCGGGAAACGTCAACGAACTGCCGCGGGACCCGGTGCTCGTCACCGCATTCCTTGCATCGGACCCTGCCGCCGTGCTCGCGCGCCTCAAGTGCTCGAACAAGGAGATCGAGCGTGGTCGAGCGATCGGGTATTGGCGGGACAAGTATCCCGATCCCAGGCACCTAGCGGGTGTGCGCCTGTGGCTCTCGAAGACGGGCGAGTACGCGAACGACCTCCTCACTTTGCCGGGTGCCCCGCCTCTGCTGCGAAAAGTGGTCGACTCGATTCGTGCCGCCAAGGATCCTCTCACGCTGAAGGATCTCGCCGTGACGGGAGCTGACCTGCTCGGGGCCGGGGTGCGACCGGGGCCCGATGTCGGCACGGGGCTCGAGAGGCTGTTGGGAGAGGTGCTGGAAGACCCGAAACGGAACACCAGGGAGTACCTCCTCTCCCGGGTATGACCGAGCCCACCCTGTTCCAGCGCTCCTCGGAGCCTCTCGCGGCCCGCATGCGGCCGCGGACGCTCGATGAGTTCCTCGGCCAGGAGCACCTCCTCGGCCCCGGAAAGGCGCTGGGCGAGCTCATTCGGCGCGGGGACATCGGGTCGTGCATCTTCTGGGGGCCGCCCGGCTCGGGCAAGACGACCCTGGCGCGCATCATCGCCCAGTACACCGACCGCCACTTCGAGCCCTTCTCGGCGGTGACCGAGGGCGTGGCCCGAGTCCGGGAGATCATCCACGCCGCCGAGGAGCGTCTCAAGTATCAGGGGCAGGGGACGATACTTTTCTGCGACGAGATCCACCGCTTCAACCGCGCGCAACAGGACGCGTTTCTTCCCTGGGTCGAGAACGGCATCGTCACCTTGATCGGAGCCACGACGGAGAATCCGAGTTTCGAGCTTACCGGCGCATTGCTGTCGCGCTGCCGCGTGTTCGTGCTGCAGCCGCTCACGGCGGATCACGTGGCGACCCTCGTGCGGCGTGCCCTGACCGACTCGGATCGGGGGCTGGGGCGGCTTCAGCTCGAGATCGACGAAGATGCTCTGGCCCTGCTGGCGCGCGAGGCCGACGGCGATGCGCGAAGGGCGCTGCAGGCGCTCGAAGCGGGAGCGGAGTACCTCACAGGGAGGGGGGAAGAGGGAAGGGAGCAGGGGGTGTTGACGGCGACCGTGATCGCCGATGCCCTGCAAAAGCGATTCGCTAAGTACGACAAGGGCGGCGAGGAGCACTACAATCTTATCTCGGCGCTGCACAAAGCGGTGCGCGGCAGCGACGTCGAGGGGGCGCTCTATTGGCTGGCGCGCATGCTCGCCGGAGGAGAGGATCCACTGTACATCGCACGCCGGCTGGTGC
>JBGPIJ010000044.1:0-13794 GCA_041484865.1 Gemmatimonadota bacterium | reverse complement strand
TCATCGGCCTGCGGAATGTCGCCGAGACGCTCCCGCAGCGCGTGAACGGCTGCCAGGAGGTCGCTCATGCTAGGGGGCTTTCTTCGCGACCTCCGCCAGCTTGGTAAACGCGCCCGGATCCCGCACGGCGAGATCGGCGAGCACCTTGCGGTTGACCTCCACACCCGCCCGCCGCAGGCCATTCATGAGACGGCTGTAGGACAGGTCGTGCAGCCGCGCGGCGGCGTTGATGCGCATGATCCAGAGGCGGCGGAACTCTCCCTTGCGGCGGCGGCGGTCGCGATAGGCGTACCTCTGGGCCCGCTCGACGGCCTCCTTCGCGGCCTTCCACAGCTTGCTGCGCCCGCCCCAGTAGCCCTTGGCGAGCTTCATGATCTTGTTCTTGCGCTTCAGGCGCGCGACGTTGCTCGTGACGCGAGGCATCGAGAATCTCCCTTAGGCCAGCAGCATCAGGCGCTTCAAACGGAGCTCATCCGCATGCGCCACCAGGGCGTGCTTGCGCAGGTGACGCTTCCGCTTGGGCGACTTCTTGGTCAGGATGTGACGCTTGTACGCGTGATACCGGCGCAACTTGCCCCGCCCCGTGAGCTTGACCCGCTTGCGGAGTGAGCGCTTCGACTTCTGCTTAGGCATCCATATCCCCATATGAGAAGGCGGCATCGGCACTGCAAGAGGCGGTGTTGGGTTGTACGCCGTTGCACTTACCGACACCCGACACCCGGCACCGCTTCGTTATTTCGGCCCCAACACCATCGACATGTTGCGGCCCTCGAGCTTCGGATCCTGCTCGACCTTCGAGACATCCTTCAACTCCGTCGCCACGCGGTCCAGCACTTCGCGGCCCAGGTCGATGTGGGCCATTTGGCGCCCCCGATACATCATCGTCACCTTCACCTTGTTGCCGTCCGCGAGAAACTCTCGCGCGTGGCGCGTCTTGAAGGCGAAGTCGTGCTCGTCGATGCCGGGGCGAAACTTCACTTCCTTCAGAAGAATCACGTGCTGCTTCTTCTTCGCCGCCCGCGCCGCCTTGGCCTGCTCGAATTTGAACTTCCCGTAGTCCATGATCTTGACCACGGGCGGTCGTGCGAGCGGTGCTACCTCGACCAGGTCGAGGCCCCGTTGCTGCGCCGCCGCCAGCGCCTCATCGACGGTCATCACCCCCAGCTGCTCACCGTCCGGAGCGATCACCCGCAGGGGACTGATTCGAATTTGCTTGTTGATGCGCGTGCGCGGCGCCTTACTGCTTGTATTTTCGATGGCCAGGTGCATCCTCCTCCGCGAAAAGACAACAGCGGACTCCGGCCGTCCGGAATCCGCCGCCTTAGCGCACCAAGTTTAGCCCCGCTGGAGCGCCTCCACAAGAGCGAATCCTTTCCCTTCCTTCTTCAATCGACCCGCGGCGACGAGTGGGTCGTGTTCGAAGCACAGCAGCCATCCTTCCGCCAGCGCCCGGGCGTAGAGGCGCCGTTTGGACTCGAGCGTCACCAGCGGCTCCAGGTCGTATCCCATGATCCAGGGGAGCGACAGGTGGGCGGTGGTGGGGACGAGATCGGCGAGGAAGCAGGCCCGTTCCCCGCCGCTTTCGACCAGGATGGACTGGTGATAGGGAACGTGTCCCGGCGTGGGGAGGCAACGAATGCCGGGTAGCACCTCGACCTCTCCCGTCACGAGCGTAAACGGCACCGTATCGAAGTTGTGCGGCAGGTAGCTCGCCACGGTACGCTCGTTCGTGCGGCTGGCGAAGTCGAGCTCCGCCGTCTGCACGACGTAGCGCGCGCGGGGGAAGCTCAGCGCCAGCGCTCCTCCAGCGTCCCGGTAGGTGTTCCCCCCCGCATGATCGAAATGGAGGTGCGTGTTGATCACCCAGCGCACGTCGTCCGGCCGGAACCCCAGCTCGAACAGGGCGTCTTCCAGCGCGGTCGGACCGTGCGTTCCGTCATTCGCGACGCCATAGATGTCGCGAAACTTCGCGTCCTCTTTGTTGCCGAGCCCCGTGTCGATGAGCACCAGGCCGTCGTCATGTTCCACAAGCAGGCAGCGCAGCGCCAGCGGAATGCGATTGCGCTCGTCGGGCGTAGCGCGGCGCTCCCACAGCGGCTTCGGCACGACGCCGAACATCGCCCCGCCGTCGAGGCGCTGCATGCCCCCTTCGAGCGCGTGGCAACGCAGCCGGCCGACGGTGAAGGTGGTGTGGGGCACGGGCGGTCAGGCGGTCGGGCGGTCGGGCGGTCGGCGCCTGCGGGACGGCGCTCGGAGCAGATCCGCCAGCGTCGATACGCCTTGCCCCTGCGCGACCGCGAGCAACTTCGCGAGAATCTGCGCCGCCGCGACTGCGTCTCCGGTTGCGCGGTGTCGATCCTCGATGGCGATGCCCAAATACTGCGCCACGTTGTCGAGATTGCGGCTCCCGAACGGCGGCAGCAGGCGCCGCGCCAGCCGGACGGTGCAGAGCCGCGGGCCGCCGAGGACGAGCCCCCGCGCCCGATCGATTTCGGCCGCGATGAACCCCCAGTCGAACCGCGCGTTGTGCGCCACGAACACCGCGCCCGCGAGGCTCGCGAGCACCGCGTCCGCGATTTCCTCGAAGTGCGGCGCGCCGGCGACCAGCGCGTCACTGATGCCGGTGAGTCTGGTGACGAAGGGTGAGAGCCGCACGCCGGGATTGACGAGACTGTGGAAAACGACTCGCGCCTCGTCGCCATCCATTGTCACGACGGCCACCTCCAGGATGCGGTCGCCGCCCCGGGCCCGCATTCCGGTGGTCTCCACATCGACCACCGCGAAGCGGCAGCCATCGAGCGCCGACGAGAGCGGCCCTTCGGGATACTCCGCCCGCGCCCAGCGTCCGTCCGCCAGCGCGGCCACGCGCGGGTCCTCCTGGATCAGGGCGCGGGCGATGCGCTCGGCGATGCTCGGCCGAGTGCCGCGCAAGCCGAGCACGTCGCGGACCAGGGCGGCACTGGATGCCGGGCCGGCCGCGAGATAGGCGGCGGCGCGACCCGTGAGGCTCGAGGAGGGGTACGCGACGACGCCGCTCAGAGATCGTCGCGCCGCAGCGGCAACGTCATGCAGCGCGGGCCGCCGCCGCCGCGCACCAGCTCGGCCCCCTCGATCGTGATGATCACGCGCTGGCCGTCCGCCGGCAGCGCCTCGGCCGCGAGCAGGGTCGCCGCCGGCATCACCGTGAACCCCGCGTGCTCGAGCTCCGCGAGCGTCGCCTCGTTCCGGTCGTAGGTCATCGCGACGCCCGGCCGGACCGCGAAAAAGTTGCACGCGGAGGACCACTGCTCGCGCTCCTGGAGCGGCCGGCTCGAACCCCCGCAGAATATCGGCTCGAGCGGCTGGTCCACGGCCTGCATCGCCGCGAAAAAGTTCGGCATCTCCTTCACGCCCTTGGAGCGCTTGCGCCGGTGCAGCACGGCGAGTCGTTCCGCTCCCACGAAGTCCGGCGGGTACACGCAGCACAGCTCGCGGTCGAGCTGGGTGAAGATCATGTCCAGGTGAATCGCGGTTCGCTCGTCGGGAAGCACCACGACGACCACGTCTTTCACGCCACAATGCTCGAACGCGAGATCGCAGAGGTGGTCGAGCGCGGCGGGACTGGAGCGCTCGCTGAAGCCGAGCACCAGCAGGTCGGGGCGGATCGGGTGCACGTCCCCGCCCTCGAGCGTGTAGTTGCTGCGCTTCTCCTCCGAGCCGTCGTACAGGATGCCGGCGTTCGCGAGATCGGGGTGATACCGGAACAGCGCCTTGATGAGCAGCTCCTCCGTCCAGCGGACGCCGTGCCGCATCGAGCCGATGATCGAGTGCTCGCCGATCACGATCCCGACGTCCCGGGTGAACAGCAGGTTCGGGAGCGGCGGCAACGCATAGCGGGTCTCGTTCAGCGCCTTCGCGATCGGGCCCGCTTCCTCGAGCATGCCCTCCACCATGAGCTTGACCAGGTCGCCTGCGTCGAGCTGGGCCAGCTGGTTCGCGAGCGCATCGGACGGCACGACCTCGAGCGCGCGAGTGAGCAGGAATTCCCTCACATCCGGCCGGGCCGCTATCTCGGTGACCAGAGTGAGCACCTCGAATACATCGGCGTAGCGCGCCAGCACGTCGCTCATGCTGCGGTGCTCGCGCTGCGCCAGCTCGAGATTGATCACGTCGTCGAACAGATAGGCCTCGCGGTTCGCGGGCGTGACCGCGAACAGCTCGCGGCCGGGGCTGTGGACGAGCACCGCGCGGAGGGGGCCGATCTCGGAGGTGACGTGAACGGTGGCCATGAAAGAAAGATACGAAGAAGCACAATGCGGAACTGCGGTGATGGCTGACTGCGCGCTAGGAGGCCTCCCCAGATCCATGCCGCATTCCGGTTTCCGAATTCCGCATTGGTTTCATCGGTTCGCCAATGCGAAGCTCAGCGCTTCCAGTTCCAGCGCCATGTTGACCGACTTCACGTGGACATCGTGCGGGACGGAGATCTGGACCGGCGCGAAGTTCAGGATGGCCTTGACGCCGGCACGCACCAGGCGGTTCACCACGTCCTGAGCCGCGTCGGCCGGCGTCACTACGACGGCAATGTCGCTCGGCTCCTTTTTGAGGTCGGCTTCGAGGTGGCTGACGTCCCGCACCATCAAGCCGTTCCAGCGCGATCCGATTTTCTTGGGGTCGCTGTCGTAGATCGCCGCGACGTTGAACCCGCGCTGCCGGAACCCCGGATATTGCACGAGGGCGCCGCCGATTCGCCCCGCGCCCACCAGCACGACGCGATACGTGCGGTCGAGCCCAAGGATGTCGCGCAGCTTGGCCGCGAGCTCGCCGACGGGGTAACCCAATCCCCGTTTGCCGAAGGAGCCGAAGAAGGACAAATCCTTCCGTACCTGGGCAGAGGTGGTGGCGCCGCGCCGGGCCAGCTCGGCGGACGAAATCGTCGTGAGACCCTGGCTCACGGAATGCTCGAGGAAGCGGAGATAGAGGGACAGACGGTGGACGGTGCTTTCAGCGATCTTCCGCATTGTGAATGATTTCACAATGGCCCACTCCCGCGCAAGAGTCGCACGAAGTCTCGTGGCGCCAGCGCCTCGGGCCGGAGGCTCGGCTCCAGGTCGAGCGCCACGAGCAGCGCGGTGACCTCGGCCGCCGGGCGCCCGCTCGCCGCCATGACGGCGTTCCGGAGCTGCTTGCGGCGCCGCCCGAAGCAGGCCGTCACGAACGCCCGGAATGCCGGTACCTCCCCCGCCGTCACGAGCGGCTCGGCGAGCGGCGTGAGTCGCACCAGCGCGCTGTCCACCCGCGGCGGCGGCCGAAACGACCCCGCCTTCACGACGAACAGCTGCTCCACCCGGCACACCGCCTGCACCCCCACCGAGAGCGCCCCGTAGCGTTTGCTGCCCGGCGTCGCCGCCAGCCGCTCCGCCACCTCCCGCTGAACGAGAAACACGATCCGCTCCGGGAGCGGAGGAGTGAGGGCTTTCTCGATCAAAGGGGAGGTGATGTAGTAGGGGATGTTTCCGAAAACCTTGAAATGCGGAACGCGGAGCGCGGAACGCGGAATTGAAAGCGAGGCGTCGAGGAGCGTCTGCCAGTCGACTTTTAGGGCATCTCCCTGAACGATGTCCACATTGTCAATTCCGCATTCCGCGTTCCGCGCTCCGCATTCGTTCGCCAGTTGGCGATCCCGTTCGATGGCAATGACCCGCCCCACTTGAGGTGCCACGACCCGCGTCAGGCTTCCCGTTCCCGGCCCGATCTCGAGCACGAGATCCGCGGAATCCGGATCGAGGGCCGCGGCGATTTTCTGGAGCAGGTTGTGATCGGCGAGGAAATGCTGGCCGAGCCGTCTCACGCCTTGAGGAGCACGACCGTGCGGTCGTCCGAGGCGCGCCCGCCGCCCGTGAACGCGGCGACCTCGGTGTGGATCGCTTCGAGGATTTCGCGCGCGGGGCGCTCGTGCAACCTGCGGACGTGCGCCAGCACGCGCTCCTCCCCGAATCGCTCACCGCCCTCGTTCGCGGCGTCCGCGATGCCGTCCGTAAACAGGCAGAGGATGTCCCGCCCGTGCCGCCAGCCGCGCATCTCGTCGGCGCTGGGCGCGGTGGGAACGCCGAGCGGCGTGCGAGTCGCCTCGAGGCGCCACGCCTTGCTCGTGGTCCCATCCACGACAAAGGCGTGCGGGTGACCGGCGTTGGCGTAGGTCAGTCGCGCCGCACGCAGATCGACGACCGCGTAGAACAGGGTGAGAAACATCTCGGTGCGGCTCAGCTCTTCCTTCAGCGACTGCTCGAGGCGCCCGAGCGCTTCGCTCGGGGAATCGCCGGCCTCGGCGTGGATGCCCGACGCCGCCATGACGAGCGCCATGATCAGCGCGGCGCCGAACCCGTGACTCGTGACGTCGCCGATCATGACGCCGATCCGGTCCCCGGGGAGGTTCAGGAGGTTGTAGAAGTCCCCGCCCACGGAATCAGCCTGGCGGCAGCGAGCGGCGACGTCGGCCCGAGCGGCGATGACGAGCGGCGACGGGAGCAGCTTGAGCTGGAGATCGCGCGCCAGCTCGAGCTCGCGCCGCATCCCCTGCTGGCCCACGTCGCGGGCGACGAGCCGGGCGTTCTCGATCGCCGCGCCGATCTGATTCGCGATCGCGGCCACCAGCTTCCGGTCCCCGGCCGTGAACGCGTCCTCGCCGAACCGGTCCGTGAGGTTGATGACCCCGATCGGGCGCGACGGGCTGCCCGGGGCGGCATACAGCACCGGGACCGAGAGGAACGCCTTGCCCTTGTAGCGCCGTCCGTCGGGGCAGCCGGGATTCTCCGCCGCCGCGTCGGTGGGGTCGTAGCTGATGATCCGGCCCTCGCGAAACACGCGGGCCGCCACCGAGCACTGGTCGTCGAGCTCGATCGGGCCGACGTCCTTGGGGTCCATGCCGCGCGACGCGATGAGCCGCAGCACGCGCCGCTCCTCGTCGAGCACCAGCAGGGTGGCACGCTGCGCCCGGACTACCGTCGATACCTCGGTGACGATGCGCTCCCCCGCCTCCTCGAGCCGGATCGTGTGGCCGAGGATCTCGCTGATCGTATAGATCAGATCGATCTCCTCGTAGCGCTCCGAAAGCTCCGTGGCGAGCTGGAGCGCTTCCCGCTCGCCCACGATCACCGAGGCGACGATCTGTGCGAGGGCGGCGCGCGCTGTTTCGCCCTGCTCGGGGCCCGGCCGCGCGATCTCGAGCCACAGCCCCTCGTTGTTTGGAATCGGGATGAACCACGCCGGGCCGTCCGGCGTGTCGAGCTGTCGGGGCTCGCGCGTCCCGTTGAGCGGCGGGGTCCATCGCGGAGCCCGCCCGGCGACCGGGCGGATGTGCCGCCCGTCCTGACGCCACACGCGCAGCGTGGGGCCGGGCCCCGCAACGGTTTCGAGCCCGGCGAGCAAGCCCTCGAGCCGGCTCAGCCCGCCCGGAGCGTCAGGCATACCGCGTTGCCTTTCTCGTTGAAGGACACCTGATCGACGACATGCCGCAGCACGAACAGCCCGCGTCCCGCCTCGCGCTCCACGTTCCCGGGGAGCGTGGGATCCGGCACGCTCGCGGGATCGAACCCGTCTCCCTCGTCCACCACGTGCACCCGCACCGTGTCGGCGGTCACCTCGGCACGCACGCGTACCAGCTTGCTCGCGTCGTGGCGGTTGCCGTAGGCAATCGCGTTGCACAAGGCCTCGGTGAGAGCGGTCCGCAGGTTGAATCGGACGCGGGGGGGAGAAAGAGGACCGGGCGGCCAGGCACTCACGATCAGCTCGACGGCGGGGCCCACGTACTCGAGCGCGGAAGGCACGTCGAGCGACAACTCGATCTCGGGTCCCGCCAGCGGTCGGCGGACGTCGAGGTGCAGCGGCGTAGTCACGGGCGGACGGGTCGCCTAGAAGGCGGCCAGCGCCTCCTCGGGCGTCTTGGTGATGGAGAACAGGGTGTCGAGCTTGGTCAGCTCGAACAGGGTCTGGAGGTCCTCGTTCAGGCCGGCGAGCCGCAGCTCCCCGCCCGCCTCGCGGATCTTCTTGGACAGCGAGACGAGCACGCCCAGTCCCGAGGAATCGATGTAGCCGGTGCGCGTGAAATCCACGACGAACTTGCGCGCGCCGGCGTCGATCGCGTCGAGCACCTTCTGCTTCAGCTCCTGGCGGTTGCCGACGATCAACTGACCGTCCACGCCCACCACCACGATGCTGTGCTTGTCCTTGTGCAGGCTGAAGCTCATCCCCGCTCCTCGGCTTGAAGGACGGCGATCGCCACCGTATCAACAATATCGTCGGCCGTGGCGCCCCGCGACAGGTCGGACACGGGACGCGCGAGCCCCTGCAGAATCGGGCCGAGCGCCGTCCAGCCGCCCAGCCGTTGCACCAGTTTGTAGGCGATGTTGCCGCTGTCAAGGTCGGGAAACACCAGCACGTTGGCGCGCCCGGCGACCGGGGAGTCCGGGGCTTTGCGGGCCGCCACGTCGGCGGCGAGCGCCGCGTCGCCCTGCAGCTCCCCGTCGAAGGCGAAATCGGGTCCCGCCCGCGTCAGCGCCGCCACGGCCTGCTGCACCCGGACGACCCGCGCACCAGCCGCGCTCCCCTTCGTGCTGTACGAGAGGAAGGCGACCACGGGCTCGTCGCCCACGATGCGGCGCCGGTCGCGCGCGGCGGCGAGCGCGATCTCGGCGAGCTGGGCCGGTGTGGGCTCGGGGACGACGGCGCAGTCGGCGAAGGTCAGCACGGTGTCGCCCCGGATCATGTAGAACGCGCTCGAGACGGTCTCCACCCCGGGCGCCTTCCCGATGGCCCACAGGGCCGCGCGGATCGTGTCGCCGCTCGGGAATCGCACGCCGCCCACCATCGCGTCCGCGGCGCCGATCCCGACGAGCGCGGCACCGAAGGTCAGGGGATGGTCCAGGGCCGCGTCCGCCGCGGCGGGCGTGGGAAACCGGTCGGGGCGCCGTGCGGCGAGGTGCCGGGCGCAGGCGTCGCGCCGCGGGTCCCGGGCCCAGTCCGTGAGTATTTCCACCGTCCCGAGCCGCTCGGCCTCGATCCGGCGTGCGGCGTCCCGCACCCGGGGATCGCTCCCTTCGGGAAGCACGATGCGTCGGCCGGCGCGTCGCGCCCGTTCGTAGACGCGATCGCGAAGGCTCACCACCCGAACTTCTGTTTCAGCGCCTGATGTACCGCGGGGTGTACGAGCTGCGACACGTCGCCGCCGTGGCGCGCCACCTCCCGCACCAGGCTCGAGCTCAGATACGTGAGGTCGAAGGCGGGCACGAGAAACACGGTCTCGACCCGCGGCGCCAGGTTGCGGTTCATCAGGGCCATCTGGAACTCGTACTCGAAGTCGCTCACCGCCCGCAGGCCCCGGACGATCACCGTCGCGCCCACTCGTTGCGCGAACTCCACCAGCAGCCCCTGGAACGACTGCACCTCCACGCCGGGATGCGACACCGCCTGCCGGATCAGGGCGAGCCGCTCCTCCAGGCTGAAGAGCGGCTGCTTGGCGGTATTGTCGGCGACGGCGACGATCACCCGATCGGCGAAGCTGAAGGAGCGGAGCACCAGGTCCTCGTGCCCGCGGGTCACGGGATCGAACGATCCGGGGTAGACCGCGATCCGCTGGCTCACGGCGCGTAGATGAACGTCACCGCGGTATCACCGTAGCGGCGCGTGTCGTCTCCGGGAATCGGCTGGTCGGCGGGATGCTCGATCGAGAAGACGCGAGCGAACGGCGTCATCCGGAACATGGCGACGAGCAGGGCCGCCCGGTCGCTCGCGTACGGCGGGTCGGCGAACGCGACGTCATACTGACCGGGTTGCAGCTGCTCGGCGACCTTCAGCGCGTCGCGCCGATGAATGACGGTACGGTCGGCGACGTTCAGGGCCTTGATGTTGGCGCGGAGCGCGCTGAGGGCCAGGCGATGCACTTCGACGAAATCGGCCTTGACGGCGCCGCGCGACAGCGCTTCCAGGCCCAGGGCGCCCGACCCGGCGTAGAGGTCGAGCACGCGCGCCCCGCGGATCGACCGCTGCATGATGCTGAACCACGCCTCCCGCACGCGATCGGCGGTGGGGCGGACCTTGTCGGTCAGCGGCGTCTTGAGGCGCCGACCCTTGAACTCACCGGCAATGATGCGAACCATAGCCCGGCCCCCTTCCAAAATGCGGAATGGGGAATTCGGAATGCGGGATCGACGCCCGCGTCTGCGCTCCGCGTTCCGCATTCCACATTCCGCGTTCCTATCGGGCTGGCGCGATCGCGGTCACCCGGGCCTGCAGCGTCACGCGCCCCTGCCACTCGTTGCGCTCCAGCCGGAAGGCGACATCCAACGGCGCGCGCAGCCAGTCGGGCGGGACCGCGTCCGCCCACTGAAATCCGATCGCCGGCAGCACGCCCGAGCCGTCGTCCAGGAGAAAGCGCAGATGATTCGATCCGACGCGCCGCGCATCGACCGCGCGCACACGTCGCACCCCGAAGACCGGCGCGGGATTCCCGGGCCCGCACGGCTCGAGAGTGCGGATCAAGCGTTCGAGCTGCTCGCTGACCTGGCCCAGGGGAAGCTCCAAATCCACGCGATGCGCCGGGGCCAGGTCATCGGGGCCCAGAAGCTCGCCGGTTACACGCAGAAACGCAACACGAAACTCTTCGAAGCGCTCGCGCTGTACGACGAGCCCGGCGGCCATCGCATGACCGCCGTGCCGCTCGAGCAACGGGTCGAGCCGTTGCAGCGCGGCATGGAGGTCGAACCCCGCGACGCTGCGCCCCGATCCCCGCCCCATCGCGCCATCCCACGCGATGAGAAACGTGGGGCGGCCGTAGCGCTCCACCAGGCGCGACGCCACGATGCCGATGACACCGGGGTGCCACTCATCGGACGCCAGCACCAGTCCGCGGTCGTCGGCGGACAGCGTCCGGTCGGCCTGCGCCACGGCGTCGTCCAAGACGCGCTGATCCATCGCCTGACGGCGCGCGTTCAACGTCTCGAGCTGGCGGGCGAGCGCGGCGGCCTCTTCGGGGTCGTCGCTCAGGAGCAGGCGCAGGCCGTCCATCGGCTCGCCGATGCGGCCGGCGGCATTGAGCCGCGGCCCGAGAATGAATCCCACGTGGCCCGCGCGGATCGGTTTCCCCGCGAGCCCCGCCGTTTCCACCAGCGCCTGGAGGCCGGTCCAGCGCGAGTGCGCCAGCATGCGCAGCCCGTGCCGCACGAGGATGCGGTTCTCGCCGAGCAGCGGCACCACGTCCGCCACGGTCGCGAGGGCGACATAGTCCAGGAAGTGCAGCGGCAGATTGGGCGAGAGGCCGAGCGTGTCCGCGAGCGCCTGGGCGAGCTTGAACGCCACGCCGGCGCCGCACAGGTCCTTTTCCGCGGAGGGACAGTCGGGGCGGTTCGGATCGAGCACGGCGGCGGCCGGCGGCAGCGTGGCGCCGGGGAGATGGTGATCGGTGACGACCACGTCCCGGCCCGCCGCGGTCGCCGCGCGCACCGCGTCCACGGCCGTAATGCCGCAGTCGCACGTGACGATGACCCGGGCACGGACCCGCTCCGCCTCGGCGAGGCCCGCGGCGCCGAAGTCGTACCCGTCGCGCAGCCGGTGGGGAATGAATGGGTGGACGCACGCCCCCGCCGCCCGCAGGACGCGCGTCAGGAGCGCCGTGGCGCACTGGCCGTCCACGTCGTAGTCGCCGTGGACGAGGATCGGGGCCCCCGAGCGCACCGCGGCCGCAATCAGCGCGGTGGCGCGCGGCATGTCCGCCAGCGTCCAGGGGTCGGAGAGGCGGGCGAGCTCCGGGCGCAGGAACGCCCTGGCTGCCGGCGGGGCCCCGAGCCCGCGCTGCAGTAGCAGCGCCGCCAGCGTCTCAGGGATGGCGAGGTCGGTGGCGAGGGCTGTCGTCAGCGACGAATCCGGTCGCGCCGCAATGGCCCAGCGGGCCGGAATCATTCGGTTGCGTACAACAGGACGCCGCAGGCCTCGCAACTTTCGATGGAAGCGCCCCGCTGGATCAGGGCGCGTCGCTGGGTAGGCACCGCCGTGTAACAGCGGCCGCACGCGTCGCCGTGCAGCGCATACACGGCGAGCGGCGTCTTGCCGCGGCGGATGCGCTCGTAGCGCGCCAGCAGCGCCGCCGCGACGGCGGAGGCCGCGCCGTCCCGCTCCGCGAGGGCGCGCTCGCGGCGACCCATGATCTCTTCCCGCCGGCCCGCGAGCCCCTCGCGGTCCCCCGCCTGCCCGGCGCGCACCTCCTGTAACGCCTTCTCCGCTTCCGCCGCGCGCCGTTCCGCCTCGGTCACCGCATCACCCGAACGCATGAACTCCGCCTCCTCCTTCGCGAGCACCGAGCGGGCGAGATCGAGCTCGGCCATGAGCGTCGACGCCTCCTTGGCGCCCCGCACCCACTCGAGCCGCTGGCGCCGCTGCTCCTGCATCGTGCGATAGTTCGCAATCGTTCCCTCGAGATCACCCCGCCGCTCGCGGGCCACCAGGATATCCCGGCGCGCGGCTTCCAGTGTGCGTTCCGCGGCGGCGACGGCGTCGTCCAGCGCGCGCGCCTCCGGCTCGAGCCCGGCGAGCGCCAGGTCCGCCTCTGCGACCGCCCGATCCCTCTCTTGCAGTTCTAACAAGGCTTCAAGTTCCGGATGCACCTCGCCTCCTCGCGGCAATCTTGTAGCGCGGATACTTCACCCGCAGCGCGTCGAACACGCGCCGCTTCTCCGCTAGTAGAGCGGGCTGTTTGTCCGGCGCGGTCAGCGGAATCATTCCGTCGAGCCGTTCCAGCTCCCGCTCGAGGCCCCGTGCCTCGATCCAGTTCACTGCACGTGTGAACACCTCATCCGGGTCGCGGCCTCCCATGCCGTCGGCCTTCAGCTGCTCGAACGCCCGCGCCGCCGTCTGATCCAGCCGCTCGGGAGCGTCCTTCGCCAGCGCTTCGAACACCCCTCGGTACGGCACGAACTCGAAGTCCGCGGCATCCACCGCCTCGAGCACGCGACTGCGCCACGGCTCGCCCTCGAGCAACAAGAGCAGAAAGGCCTTCTCTGCGCCGGCGGGAAGCGCGGGAAGCGGGAAGGGGGAAGCGGGAAGGGTGGATTTGGCGGCCCCTTCCCCCTTCCCGCTTCCCGCTTCCCGTTCCAAGACATCCTTTCGTACGCCTGCGACTTCCGCCGTGCGCGTCAGATAGAGCTCGCGCGTGATGGGATCGCGCGCCGCCCGGATGGTCGGCAGCAGGCGATCGAGCGCGCGCCGGCGCCCGGGGAGGGTCGCAAAAAACCCTTTGCGGTCGAGGATCTGAATCTTGCGCTCCAGCAGGTCCACGGAATCCCGGAGCGTCTCCGCCACGGCGGGCGCGCCGAGGCGTTGCGCCAGCGTGTCCGGATCCTCGCCCTGGGGCAGCGTCGCGACGCTCACCCGCAGCCCGTGGCGCAGCATCTCGTCGCCGGCGCGGAAGGTGGCGCGCAGGCCCGCCTCGTCCGAGTCGTAGAGCAGAACCACCTGGCTCGTGTAGCGCGCCAGGAGCTGAGCCTGATCGGCCGTGAGGCCGGTGCCGAGCGGCGCCACGACCTCCTCGAAGCCCGAGAGGGTGAGGCGCAGGACGTCGAAGTATCCCTCGACGAGGATCGCCCGCTCGGCTTTGCGAATCGCGTGCTTCGCGACGTGGAGGTTATAGAGCAGCTTCCCCTTGTGAAAGATCGGGGTGTCGGGCGAATTGAGATACTTGGGCTCGCCACTCCCCAGTATCCGGCCCCCGAAGCCGACGGCGCGCGCCCGCAGGTCGTGGATCGGGAACAGGAGCCGCCCCCGGAATCG
>JBGPIJ010000043.1:0-13811 GCA_041484865.1 Gemmatimonadota bacterium | reverse complement strand
GCGTGATTCTGGTCGAAAACCTGCGGCGGCTCGCGCAGGCCCTGCTCCAGCGCCCCGCGGCGCGCCAGCGGGGCGACGGCGTCGCCGACGATTTGCTGGGATCGGGCGCGCGCGGTCCCAAGCCGGCGGCGGAGGTGCTGGGACTGATCGAGGAAGGGCCGCTCGAGAGCGCCTTCGCGGCCGAGCTTGTGCAGCGGCTGCGCGACCAGGACCCGGAGACCACTCCCGCCATCAGCTGGCTCGATCGCCGCCTCGCGGCGCAGGGAACGACGCGCGACGAGATCGTACAGATCGACCACCAACGGCAAGCCGCGATCACGGTCACAGTGCGCAACGTGATCACGAGCATGCGGCTGATGTCCGCGCTCGACTGGCCCACGTTTTTCGAGAGCGTCAGCCTCGTCGACCAAGTCCTGCGAGAAGACCCCGGATTCGGCGCGATGGACTTCATCAGTCGGGATCGCTACCGCCACGCGATCGAAGAGCTGGCCCGGGGGTCCGAGCGGTCGGAGCTGGAGGTGGCGCGCGAAGCCGTGCGCCTGGCGAAGCGCGCGCGGGGAAGCGGCACCGATCCCGAAGACGCGCGGCGCGGCGACCCCGGATTCTATCTCGTCGGGGGTGGGCGGGTCGCGTTCGAGTCGGGGATCGCGTTCCGCCCCGTACTCGCTCGGCGACTGCTCCGGCTGTACATCGCCGGGGCGGCGCCACGCTATCTCGGCACGATCTTCATCCTGACCCTGCTCATTCTCGGCTGGCCCTTGGGCATCGCGGCGCGCGCGGGGGTCGGCACGACGGGGCTGGTCCTGCTCGGGTTGCTCGCGGCGATTCCCGCCTCGGACGTCGCCATGGCGCTGCTCAACCGCGTCGTGACCGCCCTCCTGCCGCCGCGCATCCTGCCGCGCCTCGAGCTGAAAGATGGCGTGCCTCCGGACCTCCGAACCATGGTCGTCGTGCCAATGCTGTTGTCACGCCACGGGGGAGCACACGAGCACGTCGAGCAGCTCGAGGTGCACTATCTCGCGAACCCGGATGGCGAGGTTCACTACGCGCTGCTCTCCGACTGGGAGGACGCCGCCGCCGAGATCGTTCCGGGAGACGAAGAGCTGCTCCAGGCCGCGCGCGACGGCATCCTGCTCCTGAACAAGCGCCACGGCCCGGCGCCGGACGGGTACGACCGCTTCTTTCTGTTCCACCGGCGCCGGCTGTGGAACGAGCGTCAGGGGGTCTGGATGGGCTGGGAGCGGAAGCGCGGCAAGCTGCACGAGCTGAACCGGCTGCTGCGCGGCGCGACCGACGTGACCTTCCTGCCGGTGAACGGGGCATCGCCTGTGGCGCCGCCCGGCGTCCGTTACGTCATCACGCTCGACGCGGATACGCGGCTCGCGATCGGCACCGTGAAGCGGCTGGTCGGCACGATGGGGCATGCGCTGCACCGGCCCCGGTTCGATCATGCGCTCCGTCGGGTGGTCGAGGGATACGGCGTGCTTCAGCCGCGCGTCACGCCGCCCCTGCCGGCGCGGGAAGGCTCGCTGTTCCAGCGCATGACGTCTGGTCCGTCGGGGATCGATCCGTACGCGGCCGCCGTCTCGGACGTCTACCAGGACCTGTTCGGGGAGGGGTCTTACACCGGCAAGGGGATCTACGACGTCGACGCGTTCGAAGCCGCGCTGGCGGCCCGCGTCCCGGAGAACGCGCTCCTGAGCCACGACCTATTCGAGGGGCTGTTCGCGCGCGCCGGGCTCGTCACGGACATCGAGCTGTTCGAGGCCGCCCCGTCGCACTATGGAGTCGCCGCATCGCGACAGAACCGCTGGGCGCGCGGCGACTGGCAGCTCTTGCCTTGGATCTTCCGCGCGCCGGTGCCGGCGATCGGGCGCTGGAAGATGATCGACAATCTGCGCCGCACGCTGGTCGCGCCGGCGGCGTTTCTGACGCTCGTCCTCGGATGGGTGTGGCCCGGTGAGCCGCCCCTCTTATGGACCGGGTTCATCCTCGCGACGATCGCGCTTCCTCCGCTGATGCCTGTCCTAGCCGGGTTGATGCCCAGGGGTCCCGGCTTCTCCAAGCGCAGCTACCTGCGCGCCGTGGGACGCGATCTCGCGCTGGCGGGGTCGCACATCGCCTTCTCGGTGACCGTGCTCGCGCATCAGGCGTGGATGATGACCGAGGCCATCGTGCGAACGCTGGTCCGGGTCTACATCACCCATCGCCACCTGCTCTCCTGGATCAGGGCGGCGCGGGCGGAGGCGGGCGGGCGGCTCGATCTCGCCGGGTTCTATCGGTCGATGGCAGGCGGGCTCGTGTTGACGGCGGCCGCCGGCGCGGCGGTGTGCCCCCACCCCGGAGCGTGGCCGGTGGCGCTGCCGATCCTCCTCCTCTGGGCGGCGTCCCCGGCCGTGGCGCGCTGGTGCAGCGTCCCGCGCCCCGCCGAGCGCGCGCCGGCCCTTTTGGCCGGCGACACGCATTCGCTGCGGCTGATCGCGCGCCAGACGTGGCGGTTTTTCGCGACCTTCGTGGGCCCGGACGACCACTATCTGCCCCCGGACAACTTCCAGGAGACGCCCGAGCCAGTGGTGGCGCACCGCACGTCGCCCACGAACATCGGCCTGTACCTGCTCTCGATCCTCGCGGCGCGCGATTTCGGCTGGCTGGGCACGCTCGAGGCGCTGGAGCGGCTCGAAGCGACGCTCGAAGCGATGGACGGGCTCGAGCGCTTCCGCGGGCACCTGTACAACTGGTACGACACGACGGACGGCCGGCCGCTCGACCCGCGCTACGTGTCCTCGGTCGACAGCGGAAACCTCGCGGGCTCCCTCGTCGCGCTGCGGAGCGCCTGCCGGGAGCGGTTACTCAAGCCGGTTTGCGACCGCGAGGCGCTCGCGGGGATTGCGGACGCCGCCGGGCTGCTGCGAGCGGCGATCGACGCCGCCGGCGTGGGCCGCCAGCCCGGCGGGCGGCAACTCGACGAGGCGCTCGACGCGATGGTCGCGACCCTCGAGAAGCGCCCGCGCACGTCCACCGAGTGGGCGGGGACGCTCGGAGATCTCGACGCCGCCACCGAGCAGGTTGCCAGTCTCGCGCGCGCAGTCGTGGGGGGGGAGGAACAAGGCGCAGACGCCGAGGTCCTCGCGTGGGCCGACGCGTTACATGCCACGGTTGCGAGTCACACGCGCGATCTCGATGCCTTCATGCCGTGGGCTCGGGCGCCCCACGCACAGGTCCCGGCGCTCGCTCCGCTCGCGGCCGCGCCGCCACCGCTCGGCGAGATTCCGTCGCGCTGCGAGGCGGTGTTGCGCGACCTCGCGGGCGACAGCGGCCCAGTCGCGGAGGCAGTGGAACGCTCGGCCGCGGTGTGCGCCACGCTGATCGAGCGGCTCGACGCGATCGGCCGGAACGCCGAGGCGATGGCCGCGCGCATGAGCTTCGATTTCCTGTTCGATCCGGTCCGCAAGCTCCTCACGATCGGCTGCCGCGTCACGGATGGGAGTCTCGACCCGGGACGCTACGACCTGCTCGCCTCGGAAGCGCGGCTCGCGAGCTTCATCGCCATCGCCAAGGGCGACGTCCCCGTGGCGCACTGGTTCCACCTGGCCCGGCCGCTGGCGCCCGTGGGGCGAGACTCGGCGCTGCTCTCCTGGTCCGGCTCGATGTTCGAGTACCTCATGCCCGAGCTGCTGATGCGCGAGCCGGCGGGGGGGCTGCTCGAACAGACCTGCCGGCTCGTCGTGCTGCGGCAGATCGGCTATGGCGCGGAGCGCGGCGTCCCATGGGGCATTTCCGAGTCCGGCTTCAACGGCCGGAATCTGGAGATGCACTATCAGTACGCGAACTTCGGCATTCCCGGGCTCGGCCTCCGGCGGCATTTGGCGGACGACCTCGTCATCGCGCCCTACGCGACCGGGTTGGCGGCAATGGTCGACCCGGTGGCCGCGGTGCGCAACTTCGAGGCCCTCACCGCCGCGGGCGCGCGCGGCCCGTACGGATTCTACGAAGCGCTCGACTACACGCCGCAACGGCTGCCCGCCGGCGCTCAATGCGCCGTGGTCCGATCCTACATGGCACACCACCAGGGGATGCTCCTCGTCGCGCTCGCGAACGCGCTTCTCGAAGGGATCATGCGCAACCGGTTCCATGCCGACCCGATGATGCAGGCGAGCGAGCTCTTGCTTCAGGAGCGCACGCCGCGGGACGTGCCGGTCGCGCGGCGGCGCGCCGAAGACACGAGGCCCGCGAGCGACGTGCCCGACAGCGGACGGTCGATCGCGCGGCGCTTCACCTCGCCGCACGGATCGCCCCCGCGCGTCGAGCTGCTCTCGAACGGCCGGTATGCGGTCATGCTCACCGCCGCGGGGTCGGGATACAGCCGGTGGCGCGACCTCGCGGTCACCCGCTGGCGCGAGGACCCGACCCGCGACGCGTACGGCACGTACATCTTCCTGCGCGACGTCGCGACGGGCGAGACGTGGTCCGCCGGCTACCAGCCGCGCGGCGGCAATCCCGAGAGCTATGCGGTCACGTTCCACGAGGATCGCGCCGAAATCGTCCGCCGCGACGGCGGGATCACGACGCGACTCGAGGTGATCGTGTCGCCCGAAGATGACGCCGAGGTGCGGCGCGTCTCGCTCGCGAACCGTGGCCCGCGCACGCGCGAGATCGAGGTGACGTCGTACGCGGAAATCGTGCTCGCCCCGGCCGACGCCGACGCCGTCCACCCCGCGTTCTCGAACCTGTTCGTGCGGACGGAATGCGTCCCCGAACGGGAGGCTCTGCTCGCCAGCCGCCGTCCCCGCGAGGAGGGAGAAGCGGCGATCTGGCTGGCGCACGTCATCGCCGTCGAAGGGGAGGTCGTCGGGGACCTGCAATGGGAGACCGACCGCGCCCGTTTTCTCGGTCGCGGCCGCGGCGTTCGCGATCCGCTCGCGCTCGCGGATCGGCGCCCGCTCTCGAATACGTCCGGCTCGGTGCTCGATCCGGTGGTGAGCCTGCGCCGGCGCGTGCGCATCCCCCCTGGGGGCAGCGCGCACGTCGCGTTCTCCACCCTCGTCGCCCCGTCACGCGAGAAGGCACTCGACCTCGCCGACACGTATCGCGACCCACAGACGTTCGAGCGCGCCGCCATGCTCGCGTGGATCCAGGGACAGATGCAGCTCCACCACTTCGGCGTCGGACTCGACGAGGCGCACCTGTTTCAGACACTCGCCGGGTTCGTGCTGCACTCGAATCGCGGCCTGCGGGCGGCGCGGGAGGTCCTGTCGCGTCCGCTCGCCGGCCCCGGCGCCCTCTGGGCCCATGGCATCTCGGGCGATCTGCCGATCGTCCTGGTGCTGATCGACGAGCCCGAAGACGCGGGGATCGCCCGGCAGCTCCTGCGCGCGCACGAGTACTGGCGCGCGAAGCAGCTCGCGGTCGATCTCGTGATCCTGAACGACCGCGCGGCGTCCTACGTCCAGGACCTCCAGGGGGTGCTGGAGACGCTGGTTCGCACCAGCCAGTCCGCGGCCCGCCAGCACGCCACCGACACCGAAGGGCGTGTGTTCATCCTTCGGTCGGACCAGCTCACCGTGCCGCAACGCGACGTGCTGCACGCGGTGGCGCGGGTGGTGCTCTCCTCGCGCGGCGGCACGCTGGCCGACCAGCTGCGCCGCGCGCAGCGCCCCGATCCGCCGCTCACACCTCCGGCCCGGCGGCCCACCGCCGCCGTCGCTCCGGCGGCGCCGCTCGCCCCGCCGGATCTCGAATACTGGAACGGCTTCGGCGGCTTCACGCGCGACGGCCGCGAGTACGTCACGATGCTGCGCGGCGCCGAGTGGACGCCCGCTCCCTGGATCAACGTGATCGCGAATCCGGGGTTCGGGTTCCAGGTGTCGGAGTCGGGCGCGGGCTACACGTGGTCGGTCTCGAGCCGCGAGAATCAGCTCACGCCGTGGTCCAATGACCCGGTGAGCGACCCCCCGGGAGAAGCGATCTACGTCCGCGATGAAGACTCGGGCGCGCTATGGGGACCGACGGCGCTGCCGATCCGCGATCCCGGCGGGCAGTATGTCGTGCGGCACGGCCCAGGCTATTCGCGCTGCGAATGCACCGCGCACGACATCGGGCTCGAGCTGCTCCAGTTCGTGCCACCCGACGATTCCCTCAAGGTCTCCCGCCTGACGCTGATCAACCGTTCCGATCGCCCGCGGCGCCTGTCCGTGACGGCCTACGTCGAGTGGGTGCTCGGCGCGCTGCGCAGTGCGTCGGCGCCGTTCGTCGCAACGGAGCTCGACCGGGAGACGGGAGCGATCTTCGCGCGCAACAGCTGGAATACGACCTTCGGGTCGCGTGTCGCCTTCCTTGACATGGGAGGGAAGCAGGAATCCGCGACGGGCGATCGCACGGAGTTCGTGGGGCGGAACGGCACCATCGAGCAGCCGGCGGCACTGGTGCGCCGCGAGCGCCTGTCGGGACGGGTGGGCGCTGGACTCGATCCGTGCGGCGCGCTCGAGACCACGATCGAGCTCGCTCCCGGAGGCAGCGTCGAGCTGCGGATCCTCCTGGGCGAGGCGGCGACCGGAGAAGAGGCGCGCGCCATGATCCAGCGCTATCGGTCGAGCGACCTCGACGCGAGCCTCCAGGCCGTCGTCGAGCGGTGGGATGCCGTGCTCGGAGCGGTCCAGGTCACCACACCCGACCGGGCGCTCGACCTGCTGCTGAACCGCTGGGTGCTCTACCAGACGCTCGCTTGCCGGCTGTGGGCACGCTCGGCGTTCTACCAGGCGAGCGGAGCGTACGGATTCCGTGACCAGTTACAGGACGTCATGGCGCTCACCGTGGCGCAGCCCGACCTCGCGCGCGAGCATCTGCTCCGCGCCGCCGCGCGGCAGTTCCTCGAAGGGGACGTGCAACACTGGTGGCATCCGGCCAACGGGCGGGGTGTGCGCACCCGGATCTCGGATGACCTGCTGTGGCTGCCCTACGTCGTCCACCATTACGTGGACGTGACGGGCGATACGAGCGTGCTCGACGGAACGGCGCCCTTCCTCGAAGGGCCGCCGCTCCCGCCCGGGGAATTGGAAGCGTACTTCGAGCCCCGCGTGTCCCAGGTTCGCGGCACCCTGTTCGAGCACTGCGCGCGCGCGCTCGACCGGAGCCTCGCCCTCGGCGCCCACGGGCTGCCGCTCATGGGAACGGGAGACTGGAACGACGGAATGAACCGGGTGGGGGCGGGCGGCAAAGGAGAGAGCGTCTGGCTCGGGTGGTTCCTCTATACCGTGCTCGGACAGTGGGCCGCGCGGGCCCGGGCACGCGGCGAGGACGGCCGCGCGGAGACCTGGGGACGCCACGCGGAGGGGCTGCGGCAGTCCCTCGAGCGTGAAGCGTGGGATGGCGATTGGTATCGGCGCGCGTATTTTGACGACGGGACGCCGCTCGGGTCGAAGCTGAACGACGCCTGCCGCATCGACTCCATCGCCCAGACCTGGAGCGTGATCTCCGGGGCGGCCGAGCCCGAGCGGGCGCGGCGCGCCATGGCCGCCATGGAGCAATACCTGGTGAGCCGAGCCGAGCGGCTGGTGCTGCTGCTCACGCCCCCGTTCGGCGACACGGCGCTCGAGCCCGGCTACATCAAGGGCTACCTGCCGGGGGTGCGGGAGAACGGCGGCCAGTACACGCACGCCGCGACGTGGACGGTCCTGGCGTTCGCGCTGCTGGGCGACGGCGACAAGGCCGCGGAGCTCCTGAGAGTCATCAATCCCTTCGGGCGCACCCGCACGCCGGCCGACGTGCAGCGCTACAAGGTCGAGCCCTACGTCGTCGCGGCGGATGTGTACTCGGAGCCGCCGCACGTCGGGCGCGGCGGCTGGACCTGGTACACGGGCTCGGCGGGGTGGACGTATCAGGTCGGGCTGGAGTGGGTGCTGGGCTTCCGGGTGCGCGGGACGCGCCTCGTGGTCGATCCCTGCATTCCCCGCGCCTGGCCCGGCTTCACGGTGGTGTTCCGCCATCGGTCCGCGCGCTACGAGATCGCGGTAGAGAATCCGAAGGGCGTCTCGCGCGGCGTGACGGCGGTCGAGCTGGACGGGACGAGCCTCGAGGCTCACGGGCAGGCGGAGATTCCACTCGTGGACGACGGGAGGTCACATCAAGTCCGCATCGTTCTCGGATAAGAAGGCGGGGGGCGACCCGGCGGTCGAGGCCGTCGCGCGGGAAGCGGCGCAGATGATTCAGGACGGCGCGCTCGTAGGGCTTGGGTCGGGCCGGGCCGCGCTGGCCTTCGTCAACCATCTGGGCGCGCGCGTGCAGCAGGGATTGCGCGTCAAAGCCGTCGCCACCTCCAGCGCCACCGCGGACCGCGCATCGGAGCTCGGGATTCCCTTGATCGAGCTGGGCGAGGACGTGGAGCTCGACATCACGGTGGATGGCGCCGACGAAGTCGCGCCGAACATCGATCTCGTGAAGGGATGGGGAGCCGCTCTGGTGCGGGAACGCATCGTCGCGTCCACGTCCAAGCGGCAGGTGATTCTCGTCGGGCCCGACAAGCTGGTGCGCGGCCTTGGACAGCGGGGCCGCATTCCCGTGGAAGTGATCCCGCTCGCCCGAGGGCCCGTGACCCGGCACTTGAAGGGGCTCGGTCTCGTGCCCACGGTCCGGATGGACGGGGCGCGTGAGCTGCTCACCGAAAACGGCAACCTGCTGCTCGACTGCGCGCCCCCGGAACCCCTCAGGGACGGCCGCGCCGCGCGTGAGCTCGAGGCGGCCGTGCTCGCGCTCGCCGGGGTCGTGGACACGGGCCTCTTCCTGGGCACCGCGGAGCGGGTGCTCGTCGGGTACCCTGACGGACGGGTGGAGACCATGCGGCGTTAACGAGCGCGGGAGGCCGCATCTCGACGGCGATCACGCCGAGCTGGCCGTGCTCCGCATCCGCTAGAGCCCCGCGTCCGCCGCCGCCACACGCGCCAGCGCCGCCCAGTCGCTTTCCGACCAGCCGCGCGCGACCGCCGACACGAAGTGGTCGCGTATCAGGCTCGCGAGCGGCATCGGCACCGCCGCCTCATCCGCCGCCTCGAGCACCAGTCGCATGTCCTTCAGTCCGTGCCGCAGCTTGAAGCCCGCCGGCTCGTAGCGCTCCGCGGCAATCGCCTTGCCGTAGGACTCGTAGATCGGCGAGCGGAACAGCCGGCCGTTCACGATCTCGAGCAGATCGGCGGGCGCCACGTCGTGCTTGCGGGCCAGGGCGAACGCCTCGCCCAGCGCTTCGATCGCCGCCGCCAGCAGGAAGTTGCCCGCGACCTTGATCACGTTGGCGCGCGACGGGATCTCGCCGGCGCGAATCACTCCCTGCCCCATCGCGTCGAGCAGTGGGTGGCAGCGCTCGATCGCGGCCGCCGGGCCCGCCACGACGATCCAGAGTTTCCCCGCCTCCGCGGCGTCCGGCCGGCCGAACACCGGGGCCGCGACGAAGACCTGTCCCGCCGTCCGGTGCCGATCGGCGAACCAGCGCGACAGCACGGGACTGATGGTGCTCATGGAGAGATGGATCGCGCCCGAGGGGAGTGTGCTCAGGGCGCCCTGCTCGCCGAGCATCACCTCCTCGAGCGCGGAGTCGTCGGCGACCATCGTCACGAGCACGTCGGCGCGGGTCGCGACGGCGGCGGGTGTGGCGGCCACCTTCGCGCCGAGCGGCTCGAGCGGGCCGGCGCGGCTCGGGGTGCGGTTGTAGACGGTGAGCTTGTGGCCTGCCTGCAGTAGCCGGCGGGCGAGGGGCAGGCCCATGCCGCCGAGGCCGATAAACCCGACTTTCATCGCAACCTCACTTTCGAGACGATGTACGTGGCAAGGAACCGGAGTCCTCCCGCACAGTTTAGCGTGATGACCTCAGACGCCGCAGCGCCGCACCGCATCCCGCCTTGCGGCATGCGGTTTCGAGCGCCATGTTCGCCGGCGCGGCTGATGGCCCACCGTTGGGCCGTCTCTTCTTCGCTCTGACGCCGTCGTTCGACGCCACCCCGATCTAGAGGTCACCCAGCCATCGGCGAAGCCCTCTGCGGAGGTTCCCTATGAGACTTGTGACCGGATTCTTTCCGTTGTGCGTCGTCGCAGCTGTCTCGCTCAGCTGCTCTGACACGCTGACTCCAGTTCCGCTGAAGGATCGGGCGTGTTTCGACAAGCCCGGCGGGAGCACCGCGCGCCCGACGACTACCCCCGTCGGAATCGCGTGCGTGATCCAGCTTCCAGGCAACCCCATCTTGAGTGGCACCAAGTCCTGGGTCGATCCAACGACCAAACTGTTTTACGAGACGGACGTGTCGAACGCCGCCGTGGATATGATCGACTTGAAGGGCGACACATTCGTAGCTCGCGTGACGGGCTTTGTGGGAGCGACCGGCGTCGCGGCGACTTCAGGGCCCAACAGCATCGTGTTTCCCGGAAACGGGACGGCGTGGGTGTCGGACGGCAACAGCAATGTGCGAGTCGTGAACCTTGCCACCCGGACATTCACCACAAACATCAACACCGCGATCGCGGCGTGTGACGACGGTGGGACAAACCACTTCTGCCAGCGCACCAACGAAATCTCATACGACCCCGAAGATCAGATCATTGTCGTCCAGAATCCGTCGCCCCTCGCAGTCGCGGCCACCGGTACCCCACCCGTGCATGCCCCGATCGACACGTATATGACGTTCATCTCCGCGGTCTCCTATCAGATTCTCGGCACGCTCTCGTTTCCGGGCGCCGGCGGGCAAGAAGCGCCGCTGTGGAACCCCACGATGCACCGCTTGCTTTCGGCGGTATCGGGGACGCTGAACGGGGCAGGTACCGCGGTCACGAACCCGCAGTACGTAGCGGTCATCAATCCCTTGACGAGGCTGATCGAGAGAAAGGATACGCTCGATTGCCTGAAGCTCACAAACACCATCGCACTCGGCATCAATGATCCATCGCTCGGACCGAATCACAACATGATCATACCGGGATGCGGCAAGGCGATCATCTACAACCCGGAAACCGGCACGGGCATCACGGTCATCCAGCCGGCCGCGGGTGGGAATGAGACGTGGTACAATTCGGGCGATGGCCGGTTCTACACAACTGGAGTGGACGCCACCGGAGTGAACTCGCTCGACGTAATCGACGCCACTACGAACACGTTCCTTCAGAGCGTGCCCGCCGTCGGGGCTACGAATCCGACGGCCGATGCAGTGACCAATCAGATTTTCGCAGTCGTCCAGGTGACGGCTGCGCAGGTCGCTGCTCCAGCGACGGACAATACCGCGTGCTCGGTCGTTGGTATCACGGGCACTGGTTGCATCGTGGTCTTTGCGCACGGCCTGCAGTAGCGGCGAGCGCGTTGTGGGTCTGGGGGCGTAGGCGGTCGAACCGCCTGCGCTCCCCGCTCAGACAGTTATCGCACGGCAGAATATCCGTCGAGTGTGCAGATCGACCTGGTGAAGTAAGCTCAGGTCCGACGTTGGGTATTGCGTGCCCGGCAGAAACACCCACCTTGTAGCGAACAGTTCTCAGGCGCTCCCGAATCTTGGCTCCAGCTCAGGCGTGCTGAAGCGGCGTTTCCGATCTCTCGCCCGGCTCGCGCTCGCTGCCCTTGGCGGGGTCGCGACCGGGGCCTGCGGTCTCCTTGACGTCTTCCGCCCCGCGGGGCTGAACGACGTCGTGGTCCGATATGTCGGTAGCACTACGATGAGGGCCGGCCAGCGCCAAGCGCCCGTCGCCTCCGTCGAGGCCGCTGGTGTCCCCGTGCCGGACCCCCACCTCCGCTTCTCCTCCTCCGACCCCACGGTCCTCGCGCTGACCGCGGTCGGCGACACGCTCGTGGCCTGCCACAGCGGGGCGGCGCTCCTGACGATTCGCGTCGTTACCTCCATGGTCTCGGACTCGGAACTGACCGCCTCGGATTCGATCTATGTGACGGGCGGGCCGCCTCTGTCACCCTGTCCGTGAACTGCTTCCGCTGCCGTGCACCGATGCAGGAGGGGGCGCGGTTCTGCGCGAGCTGCGGCACCCTGGTCGTGGACCCGCATGGCGCCACTGCCATCGTCGAGACCGAGAACGGCGAATCACTGTTCGATCGGGTGCGCATGGTGCTCGCGGGCGAATACGACGTCGAGCGGGAGCTGGCGCGTGGCGGGATGGGCGTGATTTTCCAGGCAACCGAGGTCGGGCTGCAGCGCTCGGTCGCCCTGAAAGTGCTGGCGCCGGAGTTCGGGCTCAGCGTCACGGCCGCCGAGCGGTTCAAGCGCGAAGCGCGGATGGTCGCCGAACTGGATCATCCCAACATCATCCCGGTCTACCGCGTCGGGCAGCTGGGCGGGATCTTCTTCATCGCGATGAAGTTCATCGAGGGTCGCTCCCTCGGCCTGATCCTCGACACCCAGGGACCACTGCCCATACCCGTGGTACTGCACGTGCTGCGCGGCGCAACCCGTGCCCTCGCTTACGCACACGAGCGACATATCGTCCACCGCGACATCAAGGGTGCCAACATCCTCGTGGATCAGGACGGACGCGTCATGCTCTCCGACTTCGGAGTCGCGCTGCGTGCTTCGGACGTGAACCTGACCGTTGACGGCGCTGTGATCGGCACGCCGCCATTCATGAGTCCCGAGCAGTGCGCCGGCCTACGGACCGGGCCGCAGAGCGATCAGTATTCCCTGGGGATCGTGGGCTTCCAGATGCTGACCGGATCGGTACCCTTCCAGGCCGACACCATCGCCGGCGTGATGCAGCACCACTTCTTCACTCCGGTGCCGGACGTCCGCGGGGCGCGTGATGACGTGCCAGAGGCACTGATCCCTGTGCTGAACCGAGCGCTCGAGAAGGATCCCGCCGCGCGCTTCCCCGCGACGCGGGAGATGCTCGCGGCGCTCGAAGCCATCCCGTTCTCCGAAGCCGATCGCGGTGACAGCGAGCGGATCCTCCGCCAGCTGGTCCAAGGGATCCTGATCGGGAAGGTGCCGACGCGCCCGCTCCCGCCGCTCCCCGAAGGCCCCACCGCACCGTTCGCCCCCGCTGCGCCGCGCAGGCACCGGCTGTCCGTTCGGGCCGGCGTGGCCGTTGCCGGCGTGCTCTTGCTGGGATTGGCCTTCACCGTGATGCGGGTGAGCGCCCGTCACAACGAGTCGGCCCCTGGCCCGGCACCGACCCCAGCGGCGCCCCCTGCCGTTGTCCCCGCGGTCGGCGTGCCCGCACCAGAGCGCGCGGATCGCAGTCGAGCCACGGAGGCGCGGGTCA
Organism: Gemmatimonadota bacterium; assembly: GCA_041484865.1. Classification (GTDB taxonomy): domain Bacteria; phylum Gemmatimonadota; class Gemmatimonadetes; order Gemmatimonadales; family GWC2-71-9; genus AG25. The sequence continues at coordinate 584 of JBGPIJ010000043.1, read as the reverse complement.
CGCGGCCCCCCGGCGGTAAGCTCCGGCTGCTCACCAATCCTTCCGACGCCGAGATCGTGATCGACGGCCAGCCTGTGGGCGTGGGGAGCGCCTTCGACCTCTCGCTTGCCGTGGGCGAGAGGCGGCTCGAGGTCCGGGCGCCTGGCTACAAGTCCTTCGACACGACGCTCGTGGTCACGGCGGGCGGCACATCGTCACTGGGCCGCATCACCCTCCCCGTGGATGAGCACAGGCCATGAGGCGTCTGATCCTGGGCCTGACGCTGGTGGTGGTGGCGTCGCCGCCGATTCAGGCCCAAACCGAGACCGCCGACCTGCTGCACCAAGCTCAGGCACTGTACGAGCGGCTCGAGATCGAGCGCGCGCTACCGCTGCTCCGCGAAGTCGTGTCCCCGAGCTGGCCCCACGACGTCAAGCCGGAGCAGCGAGTCCAGGCCTACACCTACCTCGGCGCGTCGCTCGCCCTCGTCGGCATGCGAGACTCCGCGCTGGTCTACTTCCGCGGTGCGATCGAGCGGGATCCCTTTGCAGACCTGGATGCGCAGCGCTTCACGCCTGCTCAGGTCGCGCTGTTCCGGCAGGCGC
>JBGPIJ010000042.1:0-13903 GCA_041484865.1 Gemmatimonadota bacterium | reverse complement strand
GTGGTCACGATCAACACGCCGCTCCACCCCGAGACGGAGCACCTGTTCGACGACGCCCTGATCGGGAAGATGAAACGTGGCGCGTACCTGGTGAATACTGCGCGAGGGAAGATCTGCGACCGCGATGCGATCGCGCGCGCGCTCACGAGCGGTCAGCTCGCGGGCTATGCCGGGGATGTGTGGTTCCCCCAGCCCCCGCCCAAGGACCACCCCTGGCGCACCATGCCGCACCACGGCATGACGCCGCACGTGTCGGGCACCAGCCTGTCGGCGCAGGCGCGCTACGCGGCGGGGACGCGGGAAGTCCTCGAGTGCTGGTTCGAAGGCCGGCCGATTCGCGACGAATACCTGATCGTCGCCGGCGGTCACCTCGCCGGAGCGGGAGCCCACTCCTATACGGCGGGGGACGCGACGCGGGGTTCGGAAGAAGCGGTGCGGTTCAAGAAATAGCCGGCTCGAGCCGCAGCGATTCTCCCCCGTCGAGCGTGCGGAACCGGGCGGCGGGCACGCCTCGCGCCTGCCGCGCCGCCTCGAGCGCCGTGAGCGGGTCGGCGATTGCCTCGGGCGTGAGCTGAAACGTGCCGAAGTGCATCCCGAGGCTTTGTCGCGCCTCGAGATCCAGATGCGCCTGCACCGCCTCCGCGGGATTCATGTGAATGCCCTGCATGAACCAGCGCGGCTCGTACGCGCCGATCGGGAGGAGTGCGAGGTCGATCGCTCCCGCCCGCTCGCGGATGCCCCGGAAGTGCGGCCCGTAGCCCGAATCGCCCGCGAATAGGATCCGGCCTGCCGCGGTCGCTATCAGGAATCCGCCCCACAGCGCCCGATTGCGATCGAACGGCCCGCGCGCCGAGAAGTGCTGCGCCGGCGTGAGGGTCACGGCGAGCGGAATGCTCTTCGCTTCGTCCCACCAGTCGATCTCCTCGATGCGCCGGATGCCGAACGACTCGAGCAGCGCGCGGTTCCCGAGCGGCGTGACGAATTGCGGCCGGAAGCGACGCTCCAGGAGTTGCAGCGTGGCGCGGTCGCAGTGGTCGTAATGATTGTGACTGAGTAGGACGATGGCGATGGAGGGTAGATCGGCGAACCGGACCCCGGGGCCGCGCACACGGCGCGGGCCCGCGAAGCGGACCGGGCTGGCGCGCTCCGAATAGATCGGATCGATCAGGAGACCCGTCGTCCCTATCTGAATCAGGAAGCTCGCGTGGCCGATGAAGGTGACGATCACGTCGCCCGCGCCCCAGGGGGTGGCGGGTCGGCGCGGCTCGGCGGGCACCTCCCTGGGCCAGGGCGCACGCCTCGTCAGCAACATCCGCGGCAGCATCCACACCGGGGGGGCATTGGGCGCGCCCGGATTGAAGAACCGCCGGCCGTCGTAGTGCGCCGTCAAGTTGCCGTGGAGCTCACTCGCCGAAGCAGAAGAAGCGCACGTGATCGAGCGGCTGCCCACTCGCGAGCCGATCGCGGGCGAGCCGGGCGCCCCGCGCGAAACGCGACGTGCTGTCCGTGGCGAGCGCGGCTTCGTACAACGGGAGGGCCTTCGTCTTCGCGTCGGCGGCCTCGGCTGCGAACTTGGTCGAATCCGCGTTCGCCCCGCCGAGGCCGTGTTTGTGATTGCGCCCGCGGCCCTTCTGGTCGCGCGATTCCCGCACCACGTCGAGCAGGCCGGTCGCCATGCGGGGGGAGATGCCGGACTGCTTGATCCACTTGTCGATGAGCATGACCTGGTGGTCGTAGTACTCTGATTGGAGCTCTCCGCGCGTGGCCACGAGATCGGGGGTCAACGGCGGCGCGTGCAGGCGCGCCGGCTTCGCGGGGACGTCGGAAGAACCGCAGGCGGCGAGGACGACGACAAGACCGGTCGCGAGGGACCGGGAGCGAAGAATAATCATGGACGCGGTCACGCTCCGAACTGTCGCAGGTGATGGTCGACGTGCTTCGCTTGCAGGCGCGAGTGCGCCCGCCCGTGCATCGGGCCGAGAATCGGATGCACCGGCCACGCTGCGTCGATGTCCCTCCGGGCGAACTCGTCGATCAGGGCCAAACACCGGCCCCGCTCGGCCTCGAAGTCGCGGCGGCCCGATGCGACGATTTCCGGCATCGTGGGGGCGCCTCTCGGCCAGGGCATATACAGGACGACAAAGCGCAGAACGGCACGCGGCAGCGGCATCCTCATCGTTGCCGCGGTCTTGCGACCCAGGGCGACCTCGAGCGAGGAGTTGACATGCCACAGCATCTGGTCCACGGTCATCTGACCCCAGCGATGCGGGGCCTCCGGGCGGAGGCCCTCTAGGCGCGAGCGGATCTGCGTACGGGCGGCGGCATCGTGGAGCAGGGGCACGTGTCAATACAAAGCAGGCGTCTGGGAGGTGTCAAACCCCCGGGGCTCGTTCGGGACGACGCGGAGCGTCGCTGACTCAGATCTCTCCGCGCCGCGCGAAGCCCGCAATGTGCTCGCCGGCGCGATACGCGAGTGCCTGGATGGTGCACGTCGGCTGACCCCGGCCCGACGTTACCAGACTGCTGCCGTCGCAGAGGAAGAGATTCGGCACGTCGTGGGTGCGATGATACCGGTCTACCACCGACGTGCGCGGGTCGTTGCCCATGCGGCACGTTCCCAGGAGGTGGACGGCGAAATTCGACGGCTGCACCGGATCGGCCCAGGTCCGCTTCGCCCCGGCCGCCTCGAGGATCTCGACCGCCTTCCCCTGAAGGAAGCGCATGGTGGCCAGGTCGTCGGGATGGTCCTGATAGGTGAACCGCAGCGCGGGCAGCCCCCACGCGTCCTTGAGCGTCGGGTCGAGCGATACGGCGTTCGACTCGAGCGGAAGCGAGGTCGTGTGGCCCGCCACGTACATCGTGCGCGAGAAGGAATCCCGCAGCATCCGCTTGTACTCCGCGCCCCACGTGGGCGCGTCCTTCCCCATCCCGCCGAACAGCCCGCCGAGCGCGAACACGATCGGATAGCCGGGAAAGCGGGCGTCGATGCCCCCACCTCCGTAGAATCCACGCGCCGGATCGGTGTCGTAGAAATCGTGGATCATGCGGGATGCCGCGACGCTCTTCCATTCGTTCAACAAGCGCTCGAACGTCCCGCCGGCGGTGACGTACCCGTTGAACATCAGATGCTTGCCGACGAAGCCGCTCGAGTTCGCGAGACCGTGCGGGAATCGGTTCGACGCCGACATGAGCAGGAGCCGCGGTGTCTCGGCCCCGTTCGCGCACAGCACCACCGCGCGGGCCGTCTGGCGCCGCTCGACCTTGTGCTCGTCGAAATAGACGACGCCGGTCACGCGTCCGCTGCGGTCGTCCACCTCGACGCGGCTCACATAGCTGTTGGGACGGATTTCGCACCGACCGGTGGCTTCCGCGATCGGGATCACCGTGTACAGGGTCGCCGACTTTGCGCCGAACTCGCATCCGAAGCCGAGGCAGAACCCGCAATGGTGGCAGGCGTTGCGGCCGTGGTACGGCTGTGATAGGACGGCGAGCGGGGTGGATTGAGGGTGGAGGCCGAGCTTCTTCGCGCCGCGCTCGAACAACACTCCCGACGACTTCACAGGCAACGGTGGCATGGGGTACGGGCGCGAGCGGGGCGGGTCGAACGGTCCCGGCGCTCCCGACACGCCCAGCTCCCATTCGGCTGTCGTGTAGTACGGCTCGAGGTCGGCGTAGGTGATCGGCCAGTCGGCGAGCCCGGTGCCGCTGACGGGTCCGTGCCGGGTCGCTTCGATGAAGTCGATTTCGCGGAACCGCCAGTAGTTCGCGGTGAAGTGGACGCTCCCGCCGCCTACCAGCCTCGCATAGAGTAGCCGGCCGGCGTTCTTGGTCGCGTCCTGGTTCGGGGTGGGCGCGAACGTCTGCGGTTGCAGGTCGGGGTCGTTGACGATTCCGGATCGGAAGAAGTACTTGAACTCGTCGTGCTCGAACTGCGCCGGTTCGAGGCGCGGGCCCTGCTCGAGCACCACCACGCTGAGCCCCGCGGTCGCGAGCTCCTTCGCGACGATGCCTCCCGCCGAGCCCGATCCCACCACGACGAAATCGACCGGATCGCTGTGCCGGAATCGCCTCACTGCGACGCCTCGGCGTCGTAGTCGCCGAACGGCGGCTCCCAGGCGAAGCGGTCCTCGAACCCCAGAATCCGCCAGCCCACCTTATCGTGGTTGCCGCCCCAGGAACCGTTCGCGAAGGTGCCGGCGATGGTGAAGAAGCGAGCCATCTGGAAGAACGGCGTCGGCTCGACGGCTCGAAGCAGTTCGACTTGGGTGTCGGACGAGAGGGCGGCGAACCGCGCCGCCTCGGGCCGGCGGCGGCGCACCTCCTGGTTCAGCTTCTCCAGGCCCCGCAGGAACGGCGCCCGCTGCTCCGCCGCCCAGGTCGCGAGCGAGTGATCGATGAAGTAGAGCGCGCCCGCCTCGCGCGCGCCCGGCAGATCGTCTGTGGGAACGATCTGGGCCGCAATCGCCTCGACGTCGCCGGCCTGCTCGGGTGTGAACACCTGAAACGCGTCGGCCGCCGGGTTCGAGCGGGCCCGCGCGGCGTGCGCGAGCGAGACGCGGAGCTTCGCGGGGTCCGCCGCGAGCCAGGCGGAAGCGAGCGCGGCGCAGGAGGCGCCGAGGAAGGCGCGACGACCGAAGACGTCATCCAGCATCGCCCGCAAGTATGCCTTTTGGAGGGTGTCTCCGCTACCAGCCGCAACAAAGGGCCCACGCTTGCGTCCAAAGGCGGACTTGCAGCATCTACAGTCGTCGAAGGACTCAATCAGGGAGGGCAGAATGAAACAGTTGGGATTGTTGCTGCTATTGGCCACCGCTCCGGCGCTCGCCGCTCAGACCCCCGCCGACACAGGGCGGAGCGCCCATCACCGGGCAGCTCGGGAGGCCAGGATCCGCGAAGTCTTGGGCCTGACGGACGATCAAGCGACAAAGCTCAAGGCGACCGCACAGCATTTCCGGGAGCAACGGCGCGGTATAATGGAGCATGAAAGGGAGATCACCCGCGCGCTGCGGGTCGAGCTCCGGCCCGGTGTCGCTGCCAACGCCGACAGCGTGCGCAAGCTCCTCGACGCGCGCGAACAGGACGCGGCGGCGCTCGGGCAGCTGCGACGCGATGAAAACCGGGACCTTGCGGGGTATCTCTCTCCGGTCCAGCGGGCGCAATTGCAGCTGATGCGCGCGCAACGGCGCGCCCGCTTTGCGCGCATGCGGGGGCACCGGCGGGGAGAATGGCACGGGCGCTCTCAGGCCGGTAACAGCTGATATCGGGCGCGCGAGAGCGCGCCCAGGAGGAAACGACGATGCGACGGGTGATGCTGACGGCGGCGGCGCTGGGGCTCGTGCTCTGGCCCGCCGTCCTCTTGGCGCAATTTGGCGGAGGGTTCGGCGGTCGCGGGCGGCGCGGTGGCGGTGGCGGTGGCGGAGGCGAGGGGTTCGGTCGGGACGCGGTACAAGCTCCCAAGATGCCCGGCTCGGAGCTCGACGGGCCCGCCGACTCGGCAACGGCTCGTGAGGTGCTGAATCTCACCGACCCGCAGGCGGCCCAGTACGCGCAGGCGTACGATTCCTTCATGGTCGCTACCAGGACGCAGCGCGACAGCGTGCAAGTCGCCACCGCGAAGATGAACGATCGTCTCGATTCGGGAGATCGCGCGGCGGCGATGTTCTACGCCGAGCGCATCCAGGATCTCGGCAAGGAGCTGAGGGAGCGACAGGCGAAGTTCGAGGACGGCCTGCGGCATTTCTTGAGCGGAGACCAGGTGAAGGCCTATCGTCGCTGGAGAGAAGCGGAAGACCAGGCGGCGGAGGAGAAGAACCGGGAAGCCGCGTTGCGCTGGCGGGCGTCTCCGGGGGGCGGGGAGCGGATGGGTGGCGCGCTACCGGAGCAGAAGTCGTTCCCCCAGAGTCCGCCGGGTGTCGCATCGCCCGATCTCGGCTCGCAAGCGGTGCGCGTCGGGCGCACGGTTTACGTCTCCACACAGCTGCCGGTTGACAGCGTGGGCGCGCTCGTCGCTTCCGGAGACCTCCACGCCCAGGCGGCACAGGCGTTCGCCAATCTCGCCGCCGTGCTGCGCTCTGCCGGCGCATGGCCGCAGGACGTCGTCGCGCTCACGATCTACGTCATCGACTATCGCGCGGCCGATCTGGGGACGATCCGAGACGTGTCGGCCCCTTATCTCGGTCTCAACCCGCCGGTCGTGACCGTGCTGGGCGTCCAGTCCCTGGCGCGCGAAGGAGCGTTGATCGGCGTGGGGGCGACGGCGGTGTCGAGCGCCGGGGGTTTCACCCGCGCGCGGTCGCGCGACCGCTGACCGTGCCGAGGCGGCGCTCGAGCGGCCTCGCCACCCTTTTCCTGCTCCTGGGCGCCGCCGTCGGCGGCGCCCAACAGCCGTCCATGGGCGACATGCCGATGGCGGGCGAGATGCAGCCTCTGCCCCTCGGCATCTCCCCCACGCGAGAAGCGTCCGGTACCGCCTGGGTACCGGACAACACGGTCCACGCCGAAGCGATGCTGGCGGGCCTCTCGCTGCACGGGGACGTCATGCTCGGCTACGATCGTCAGTCCGGCCTCCGCCACCGGGATCAGCTATCGAGCCTCAACTGGATCATGCTGACCTCCGGTTACCAGGTCGGCGGCGGGCTGTTGCGGCTGCGCGCGATGGCGAGCGCCGAAGCGCTCACCGTCCCCGAGCCGGGGTACCCCGAGCTCTTGCAGACGGCGTTCGCGTACCGCGGCGAGACGATCGGCGATCGGGAGCATCCCGAAGCTCCCGTGATGGAAGCGGCGGCGCTGTACGAGCGAGCGCTCGGGCACGGGCTTGCGGGCTCGATCTACCTTGCCCCGGTAGGTGAGCCCGCACTCGGTCCCGCGAACTATCACCACCGGCCGTCCGCGGCCTTCGACCCGATCGCTCCGCTCGGCCACCTCAGCCAGGACGGTACGCACGTCAGCTACGGGACGGGAACGATCGGCCTCTTCACGCGCCGGTTGAAGGTCGAGGCTTCGATCTTCAACAGCGCCCACCCAGATCCCGGGGCGGGCTTCGCGTACCACGTCCACCTGAACTCCTACAGCTCGCGGGTGAGCTGGAATCCCGGGCCGGCGTGGAGCATGAGCGCGTCGGCGGGCCACCTCGCCCCCTCGACCGGAGCGCACGCGCACGACGCGGCGACCCGCATGGGCGTCTCCGCGATCCGCGTCGTGCGCGCGCACGGCGGCACGTGGTCAACGGCCTTCATCTGGGGGGCCGACGTGCCGACGAGCACCAACCGCGCGGTCAATACGCTGCTCGGAGAATCGACGCTCGCGTTTTCGAGGCAGGTGGTGTTCGGGAGGGCCGAGTACGTGCAACGGACTTCCGCCGACCTCGCACTGATCGGGTCGGTGCCGTCAGTGCTCGCGTTAGGCGCGGTCTCGGCGGGGTACGGACATCGGCTCGTCGCCCTCGGCTCGTTCCAGGCGTGGGCCGAGGCTCGCGCTACCGTGAATCTCCTTCCGTCGGAGCTCGAGTTGTTCTACGGGACCCGGCACCCGGTCGGCGTCTTCATTGGCGTCGGGGCTCGTCCGGGCGAGATGGCGGGCGGTCTATAGCCCCATGGGGTGAACGAGCACCTGGAAGGGGCCGAACGTCTGGCTCGTCGCGCCGCTGGCGAGCGGTGTGGCGAGCGGTGTGAGCGTGATCGAGAGGCTACCAAACGTCTCTACTGGCGCCGTCGGCGTCACACCCCAGAAGAGCGTGTCGATGGGCACGGCTTGCGCTAGCGAAGGCGGATCGAGGCTGAAGGCGAGCTTCACACCCCCAGTGATCCGGGTAGTGCCGTCCGCCGCGAAGAGACGCACCTCGATCCGGTGGGTCTTGCCGCTATCCAACTCGATGTGCATCGAGATGTCGTTTCCCGTGCTGTCGTAGAGCCGGAGAATGGCCACGGGCGGCATTTGTCCGGAGCTCGTGGGAATCACCGGGGCGCTCGTCCCCCCACCGCAACCCGCGAGCAGTGCGGCGGCGAACGCGAGGTTCGCGAGAATTCGTTTCACGCGGGGAGACTAGTCTCGCGGGGCATCAGGCGCAATGCGGACTTGCTCTCTACAGAGTGAAGTAAAAAGTCGCTCCCCTTCCCACGATCCCTTCCGCCCAGACGCGCCCGCCGTGCCGGTGCACGATCCGCTGCACCGTGGCGAGGCCGATCCCCGTGCCCCGGAAGTCCGCTTCGGCGTGCAGCCGCTGAAACGCGCCGAACAGCTTGCCGGCGTACTGCATGTCGAATCCGGCGCCGTTGTCGCGAATGTAATAGGCGGTCGTCCCGTTGTGGCGATCGGCGCCGAATGCGATCTCGGCATGGTCGCGCTTGCCCGTGTACTTCCACGCATTGCCGGGCAGGTTCTCGAGGACCACGCGCAGCAGCGGGGTGTCCCCCTCGGCGGTGAGTCCGGGCGCGATGGTGACCGCCACGTTCCGCGCCGGCTCGGTCCGTCGCAGCTCGTCCTCGACGGTCCGCGCCAGCGCGCTCAGGTCCACCGGCTCCCGGTGCAGCTCCGCGCGCGTCACGCGAGAAAGCTCCAGCAGGTCGTCGATCAGCCGCGCCATGCGCTGCGTGGCGCCGCGGATGCGATCGAGATGGCCGCGGCCCGTCGGGTCCAGGTGCGGACCGCTGTCTTCGAGCAGCGCCTGACTGAACCCGTCGATGCTGCGGAGCGGGGCCCGCAGGTCGTGCGACACCGAGTAGGCGAACGCGTCGAGCTCGGCGTTCGCGGCCTCGAGCTCGGCCGCGTATTGCTGGAGCGATTCGTCCGTCCGGCGCCGCTCGGTGATGTCGACCCACGCCCCGAACAGCTCCGCCGGTTGGCCCGCGGCATCCCGCACCAGCCGGGCCTCGTCCCGCACCCAGCGCCACGCACCGTCCTTATGCTGGAATCGATACTCCATCGCGAGATGGCTGGTCGAGAACAGCGCGGGCATCTCACCCAGCACCCGCCCCCGGTCGTCCGGATGCACGTGATCGAGCCACCATGCCGGGTGCAGCGCCTCCTCGCGGTCGTAGCCCATCATGCGAACGATGTTCTCGCTTATCCACGTGGGCGTGAATCGCCCCTCGGGGACGGTCCCCGTGTAGAGCACTGCGGTGCTCGAGGAGGTGATGCGCTGCAAGCGGGCTTCGGCGGTGCGCAGCGCTGCGTCGGCGCGCGCCTGCGCCGCCATGCTGTCTCCGATGCCGGCAAGGGCGGCGAGGACGAGTGCCACCGCGAGGACGGCTCCGACCGCTCCGATGATCAACACCGCCTGTTGATCCTCGGCAGCGGCACCTGATCGCGTCGCACTCCAGATGGAGATGCCGCTGATGGCACAGAGCACGAGCAGCGCGCCCGCGAAGCGGAGGCCGACAGCGCGGCCGAAGGCCCAGTTCACTCCTCGCGCTCCGGCCGGCGATCGCGGATACTTCGAGGATGAAACAGCTCGTGATTCCCCGCTACGGCCCGCCCGAAGTCCTGACGGTCCGCGACGTGCCCGATCCGGCCGTCGCGCCGGGCACGGTTCGGGTCCGCGTCCACGCGGCGGGCATCAATTTTTCGGATCTGCTCGCCCGTCAGGGCCTCTACCCCGACGCGCCGAAGCCGCCCTTCGTGGTCGGCTACGAAGTGGCGGGAGTGGTCGACGCAGTGGGCGAGGGCGTCGTGACGCCACAGGTCGGCGATCGGGTGCTCGCGCTCACCCGCTTCGGCGGCCAGAGCGAGCGGGTCGTCGTACCGGCGGCGCTTGCGATCCTCCTGCCCGCGGGATGGAGCTTCGCGCATGGCGCGGCGTTCCCCGTGGTCTACCTTACTGCTCATCACATGCTCGTGCGGGTCGCCGCGGCGCAGGTGGGCGAGACGGTCCTCGTGCACGCCGCCGCGGGTGGGGTGGGGCTCGCCGTGGCGGAGCTGAGCCGCATTCTGAGGCTGCGCGTGATCGGATTGGCGTCGGTCGGAAAGCACGACGCGCTGCGCGAGTACGGCGTGGAGCCGCTCGACGGCCGCGATCCCGCCTGGCCCGACGCGGTGCGCCGGCTCGCGCCCGGCGGCGTGGATGTGGTGCTCGACGGCGTCGGGGGCGGCTCGTGGCGACGGGGCTTCGCGTTGCTCGCGCCGGTAGGCCGGCTCGTCTGCTACGGGGCCTCGGAGCTGTCCGCCGGCCCGCGCCGCAACCTGCCGATGGTAATCTGGAAGGCACTGCGCTGGCCGCGCTTCGGTCCCTTGACGCTCATGAACTCGAATCGCGCGGTGGCGGGAGTGAATCTCGGGCACCTGTGGGACGCGGAGCGGATCGTGCGGCCGCAGCTCGACACGCTGCTCGGCTACGCGCGGGAAGGCTGGATCCACCCGCGGGTGGATCGCACGTTCCCCCTGGAGCAGGCGGCGGCCGCGCACCACTACATCCACGAGCGGCGCAACATCGGCAAGATCGTGCTCACGATCGAGTAGGCGGCGGTGGAGGGGGCGGATCTGCTACTACGCTGGAAACGAGAGCGCCCGGCGCGCCCACACGCCTTACGCCTGGTTCCCGACGAGGGGTGTGTCGGTACACAGGACCGGGCCACTCGTTCGACACGAGAAATCGATGCTGAATCGCGCGCAAACCATACGTTCTGCGAATTCAACATCGAGTAAACAAATTGTGGATGCCCACTGTTCCAAAAAGGGGCGAAATCCATCCGCTCTAGTTTCTACTCCCAGTCACCCGCGCGGTTCCGCCAGAGCCGGATGCTCGGCTGGGAAGTTGGGTGGCCCCGCCAGCAGTATGGTATCCGCCGGAGGGATGGAAAGCGGCCTAGGGCGGAGTAGATCGTAGGGTTTAACCCGAAAGCGCAGTCCCGGAATCGTTGCGGCGGCGCGACGCTTGCACGTGTCCCGGTCATCATGCGACGGTTCCGCCCAATTCCGATCAGCTTCGCGTCATTGGTGTTGCTGGCCAGCGCCTGCGACGTCCTGCCGCCCACCGGGACGAGCGCGCTGGCGGACCGGCCGGCGCTGGGATCGACCGCCACGCTTGGCCGTCCCCTCCCGCTCGTCTCGGCTCTAGAGCGGGCGCTGTTCGATCGGGGCGCCGTGGTGTTCGCGCGGGTGTTCACCCCGGAGATGGGCCTGGGGCCGCTCTTCAACGGCGCCGGCTGCGCCAAGTGTCATACCGAGCCCGCGCCGGGGGGCACGGGCGTCCAAGCGGCGCTGCACGCCACGGCGTTTCGTGGTGGCGTGTGCGATGGCCTCGCCGCCAAGGGCGGGCCGGTATTCCAGCTCAACGTCACGCGGGCTTTGCACGACGCGTTCGGAATCTATGAGGTCCCGGTTCCCCCGGAAGCGACGGCCACGGCGCGACGGACGACGCCGCCGTTGTGGGGAGCGGGTCTGCTCGACGCCGTGCCCGACTCGGCGATTCTCGCGCGCGCCCACCCCGACGGCGACGGCGTCGCGGGGCGCCCCAACTGGACCGCGGACGGCCGTCTCGGCCGCTTTGGGCGCAAGGCCCAGGTCGCCACACTGCGGGAGTTCGTGGGCGCGGCGTTCATCACGGAGATGGGTATCACGAACCCGCTCTTCCCGGCGGAGCAAACGCTGGCCGGTAAGCCGCTCCCCCCGGGCGTCGATCCGGCGCCGGACCCCGAGATCTCACCCGAGGACTTCGACGCCGCCGAGGCGTTCGTGCGTCTGCTCGCGCCGCCCGAGCCCGTCGGGTCCGCGATGCTGGCGTTGCGCGGCCGCTCCATCTTCACCGCCACCGGATGTGCCGCGTGTCACGTGCCCGAGCTCGAGACGGGGGCGAATCCCGTGCGCGCATTGAGCCGTCAGGTCGTTCCCGCTTACACCGATCTGCTGCTCCACGACATGGGGCCGAACCTCGCCGACATCTGTCTTGGGCAGGCGCTGCCCGCGGAGTTCCGCACCGAGCCGCTGTGGGGCCTGCGGTTCGAGTTCGAGTTCCTGCACGATGGCCGCGCGAAGACGATCGACGAAGCCGTCCGGTTGCACGGCGGCCAGGCGAGCGGCGCGCGCGAGCGCTATCTGACGCTGTCCGCGACCGAGCGGGCGGTGCTGCTCGAGTTTCTCGGGAGCCTGTAGCGCCCTTCACTCCCGGGCCCCGCCTTGGCACATTGAGCGAATCTCGAGCGGACGGATTGTCATGAACTTTCGGAAGCCCGGCGACGCCGAGCTGAAGCAGACGCTCAGCTCGTTGCAGTACGATGTCACGCAGCACGAGGGAACGGAGCGGCCGTTCCAGAACGAGTACTGGGACAATCATCGGTCCGGGATCTACGTCGACATTGTGTCAGGCGAGCCGCTGTTCAGCTCACTCGACAAGTTCGATTCGGGCACCGGCTGGCCGAGTTTCACGCAGCCGCTCGACGCGGGGAACGTCCATGAGAAGACCGATCGCAAACTCTTCATGACGCGCACCGAAGTGCGATCGACCCACGCCGATTCCCACCTCGGGCACTTGTTCCCCGACGGTCCCGCGCCGACGGGGATGCGCTACTGCATCAACTCGGCGGCGCTGCGGTTCATCCCGGTCGAGCGCCTCGCGGAGGAGGGGTACGGCGAGTACGCCCGGCTGTTCCCGTCACCGCAGCAGCAGGAGCCGGCGCAGCCATAACAGCGCCGGCCGCCATCATCGCCGAGCAGCTGAGCAAGGTCTATCGCGTAAAGGTGCGCGATCCCGGCCTTGCCGGCGCGGTGCGCGCGTTACTCCGTCCTCGCTACCGTGACGTCGAGGCGGTCCAGGACGTCTCGTTCCAGGTGGAGCGGGGCGAGATCGTGGCGTTCCTGGGGCCGAACGGCGCGGGGAAGACGACCACACTGAAAATGCTGACGGGACTCTTGTATCCCACGACCGGGCGCGCGCTGGTCGCGGGTTTCGTCCCCTGGCGGGGCGAGGCGGCGTTCAAACGCCGCATCGCCCTCGTGCTCGGCAACAAGCAGCAGCTCATGTGGGACCTGCCCGCCGAAGAGACGTTCCAGCTGAACCAGGCGATCTACGCCATCCCTCAAGCCGACTTCCGCGAGCGGCGGGACGAGCTCGTGAGCCTGCTCGAGCTCGGCGACGTGGTGGACAAGCCGGTCCGGCAGCTGTCGCTCGGCGAGCGGATGAAGTGCGAGCTGGCGGCTTCCTTGCTCCATCGGCCCGAGATTCTCTTTCTGGATGAGCCGACGCTCGGGCTCGACGTGACGGCGCAGGAGGCTGTCCGCCGGTTCCTGTGCGCGTACCGCGAACGCCATGGCGCCACGATTCTGCTCACGTCGCACTACATGGCCGACGTGACGGCGCTCGCGTCACGGGTGCTGATAATCAATCGCGGCCGGTTGCTGTACGATGGGGCGCTCCAGGAGCTGGTGGCGCGCCGCACGCCGTCCAAGCGGATCGAGCTGGTGCTGGGCGCCGGCGTGACGCGGGAGCGCCTCGCCGAGTTCGGCGACGTGCGGGAGTTCCGGTTTCCCAACGCTACGCTCGAGGTGCCGCGGGAAGAGGCGACGGTGGCGAGCGCGCGCCTGCTCGCCGCGATCCCGATCGTGGATCTGTCGATTCAGGATCCGCCGATCGAGGACGTGATCCGGCGGGTGTTCGCGGAGGCGCCGTGAAAGTCTGGCTCCGCCGCTACGCGGCGCTGATCCGCTCGGCGTGGCTCGTGGACCTCCAGTACCGCGCGGCGATCGCGATCTGGATGACGTGGAACGTGACCGAGCCCGGCATCGCGCTCGGCATCTGGTGGTCGATCGCCGGCACGGGCGCGGTGGCGGGGTACGCCCGCGCCGATTTCGCGCGCTATTTCTTCGGCATCGCGCTCGTGAACCAGCTCACCCTCGCCTGGGACGCCTGGTACATCGACCGCTGGATTCGCGAGGGCCAGATGAACTTTCGCCTCGCGCGGCCGATCAGTCCGCT
>JBGPIJ010000041.1:0-14353 GCA_041484865.1 Gemmatimonadota bacterium | reverse complement strand
TGTCTTCGAACTCCCTCTGGGGCGTGGTGCGTGGTCCGTGGGGGCTGCCGCTGCACCACGCACCACGCACCATGCCCTGTATCTTCTCGATCTCCCCGGCTACGGCTACGCACGCGCGAGCCACACCGACCGGGCCGCGTACCGGGAGCTCGTGATTCACGTCGTGGAGCGGCCCAGGCTCGCCGGGGTAGTGTGGCTGCTCGACATCCGGCGCGACCCGTCCCCGGACGACCAGGCCATGCGGGAGGTGTTCGAAACGACGGGCACGAACGTGCTGGCCGCGCTCACGAAGGTGGACAAGTTGCCGCGCGGCCAGCGGCGCAGGCGCGCCGGTGAGCTTTCGGCCGCGGTGGCGCTCCCCGACGAGCAGGTCGTAGGGACGAGCGCGCACACGGGTGAGGGAATTGGGGAGCTGCGGGAAGCTTTGGTCGGTCTGATCGGAGGCATGACAGAATGAGGCGGCGAGTCTGGCGGTCTGGCGGTCAGGCGGTCTGTGCAGCGCTCGTACTTCTGACCGCCCGACCGCCCGACCGCCTGACCGCCCAGGATTCTCTTCCCGCGGGCTTCGGCACGCTACGACGCGACGACATCGCGGTGCATCTCGCGACCGACCAGCTCGACATCCAGGTCCTGCCGCTACGAGAGGGCGTCACGCGACTCCTGGCGCCCGACACGTACCGCTCGCTCCACGACCTGATCGCCACGCGCCGGCCGGCAATCGACTCGCTCGCCCAGCTCGCGGGGGTCGTGCGTCCCACACTCGTGCTCGTGACGTTCTCGGGGCTCGTGGCCGGGGCCCGGTTCAGCCCCGAGGACGTGAATCTCGCGAGCCGGGGGCAACTGTATCGTCCCATCGGCGTCGTGCCGATCTCTCCGCGCTGGAGCTCCTACCAGCTCGACCCGCGCGATCAGGTGGTGGGGATCTACCTCTTCGACGAAGCGATCAGCCTGGGCGAAGACTTGATGGTGAGCTATCAGAACGTGTCGAGCAGCTCTTGGGCGCGTGCTTCCCGGACGCTCGACCAGGAGCGCGCGCGGGTCCGGGCGCGCTCGGGGTCGGGGGAGGCCCGGCCGAACTAGACGGCGTAGGCGCCGAGCACGCCGGCCGGCGCCCGCCCGCTCACGAGCATGGCGGTGGACAAGGCGTCGGCCGCCACTGCAGTTCGCGCGACGACGCTCGCCTGCTTCAGGGCATGCGCCGACCAGCCGGTGGCGGGGTTCATCACGTGCCCGACGATCCAGTGGCCGTAGCGCACCACCGCCACAGTGTTCGCCGAGGTCGCGAGGGCCGCATCCCGGAGCGAGACCGTGGTGAGAATACCGCCCGGGCGCCGCGGGTCGACGATGTCCACCGGCCAGGCCGCGGCGCCGGGGGGAGCGCCGAGGGCGGCGCAATCCCCACTCACGTCAAGGAAGGCGCGGCGGATGCCGCGCCGCGACCATACGGCCATCGCGCGGTCAATCCCGTACCCTACGCCGATCCCGCCGAAGTCGAGCCGAGTGTGCGCGTTGGGGAGCCGGGCGCGATCGGCTCCAAGCTCGATGACGGCGGCGTCCACCGCCTCCCGGGCCGCGGCGATTTCCGCCGGGCTCGGGGCCGCGAGCCGCGCCCGACGGAAGCCCCATGCGCGGAGCAGGGGCTCGACCGCCACGTTGAACGCACCGCCGGTCGCGCGCCGGTACCGCTCCGCCACCCGCAGCACGGTCGCGAGGTCGCGATCGACCCGCATTGCGCCGCCGCCGGCTCGCCGGTTCAGTTCGCACAGCTCGCTCGCGTCGTCAAACAAGGTGAGACAGCCCTCCACCCGCCGCAGCTCGGCGAACGCCGCCGCACAGGCGTCGAACCCCTCCGCCTCGGAAGCGGCGAAGACCATGGCGTGCACGGGTTGCCCCATCGCCCACGACCAGCGCTCGATGAATCGGTCGTCCGGGGCGCGCAGCGGGAGACGCCGCACCAAGCCGCCCGCCAGTCCCGCTCCCAGCGCGCCGACAAAGTCGCGCCGCTTCACGCGGCGCCCTTCGCTCGGGCCAACTCGCGCAGGATCAGGTACGACTGCACGTAGAAGGTCACGGCCAGCACACCGCTCGACGCCTCCAGCAACCACGCAAACCGGGGGTCCGCGTAGCGCATCAGCCACATCGCCGTGAAGGAGACGAGGAGCGCCGCAAACGGCTCGGCGATGAGGAAGCGCTTCAGTCGCTCGGACGATAGCGCGCACAGCGCCACCCCGAGCCCCGTGAGCACGAAAATCACCGCCATGCTGAGCAGGTGCGTGTGGGTGATCGTGAGCATCTCGGAGAAGGATTTGGCGAACTGCATGGCGGCCTCACTCCCCTCCGGATCCGTGCCGCGGTAGTGCCCCGCGATGCCGATCGGGACGAGCCGGGTCGTCCACCACACGAAGACGAGAGACGTCGTGTAGCCCACGAGCTGCACGATCGTGATCCAACGCGCGAGCGTGCGGATCGCCGGGGGGAGCGCCCCCCACGTGAGTCGGTCGCTCACCGGATCGCTCCCGCCTGGTGCCAGGCGGTGAGGTCGCCCAGGATGCGTCGCACTCCCGCCGTGACGGCCTGCACGCTGATCGTCGCCCCGGAAATGCTGCGGATGCCCTTGCCGACCCGCAACGAGTCCGCCGCGGTCTTCCCCCGAAACTGCTTGCGCCACGGCTCGTAGGCCACTTCGCCCCCGTAGGGTTCGCGGTATACCAGCACGTCGATGTCCTTGAGACGATCCGCCGGATCGACGGCCACGAGAAACGTGATCGGCTGGTCCTTGCCGATCACATTCCCGACCTGGGCGAAGCCGAGCAGTGAGTCGCCGCGGGAGATCCGGAGGACGACGTTCGAGTCCACGCGGAGCGAGTCCACCCGCGTCCCCGGCCCGAAGAGCCGGCTGAGAGACGCCGCCAGCTTGGCCGGCGGCGCGGCCTGGGCCGGTCCGGCCGGAGCGACGCCGACGGCGAGGGAGACGACGACGAGCAGCGCGCGGGTCACGGTCAGAACTGGTAGCCGACGCCGAGGCTCACGATCTGCTGCTCGCCCACTCCCGCCCGGTTGCGCACCAGCTGATAGTCTCCCTTGAAGACGACGTTCCAGAGCGGCTTGTACGTCAGCCCGAAGGTGGTCACTCGGCGCGCGAGCGACCGGTCCTTGATAACCCCGGCCGGCACGCCTGCTTGCAGGTCATAGCGCTCGTGGCGCACGAAGGCGATGACCTTCTGAGACGACGAGTGGGCCAGCACGGCCAGCAGGTTGTACCCGGCCTCGAGATACCCGCCCGCGAGACGACTCGCGATGACCGTGCCGTAGCGCTGCCCGATCGCCCCCGCATCGCTCGCGGAGATGTTCGCCACCTCGCCGCGGAAACTCGCCGCCCCCACGTCGTACCGCGCGTCTGCCGCAACGAGCGTCAGCGGGGCGGCAAAGGAGCCCGTGCCGAGCACCGAGTCACCGTTCGCGGTTCCGCCGTACCAGAACGAGCCTCCGATCCGGAGCCCCGGGCGTGCCCATTCAAGTCGTCCCGTGAGGGACGGGTTCGCGAAGCTCGCATTCTGCCCCTCCCCGCTCCCTTCTCGAATCCCCGTTGCGCCCGAGAACCCTTCGGCGCGAAGGCCGTTCACGAGAAACACACGATAGCTCAGCCCGGCGACTGCGGGCACCGTCCCCACGGCCCCGACTCCGATCTCCCGCCACGTCGTGGGGATCACGTCTTGATCGAAGGCCGGGCGCGCCACCCCGTTGAACGTCGGCGGCTCGTGCGTCTCGTTGATGATCCCGACCGGCACGAGGACGAGCCCGGTGCGCAGTGTCAGCCAATCGCGCAGGCGATAGTCGAGAAAGACCTGCTCGACCTCGACCTCGCCCGCCGCGCCGCTCGGTTCGACCTTCGCGTCTTCGATTTCGAGCTCCGAGCGGACGGCAATATTGTCGTTGAAGCTGTGCGCGAGATACAGCACGAAGCGCCGGACGTCCACGGTCGGGTGGCCGGTGCTGGGATCGACGTAGTGAATTTCGCCATATCCACCAACCGTGGTGCGCTCCTGGGCGGCGAGCGGAACCGCGATGGCCGTGGCGCCAAAACCCAGCGCGGTCACCAGTGTCAGGATCTTCGGGGTCGGAAAGTACCGAGGCACGTGTCGACCGTCTCCGTGAAGAGTGAGCGGAAGGTAGACGATGGCTCAAAGAGTACCCGAATGTATTTGTCGGAATTGTGACCGTCAATACATGAGTGGATTTATCGCAATTGAAGTCGCGTTCGCTCCCCCGTAAGCGCGTCGCCGGATTTTGGCGCGCGTCGGGGGAGTCTTATACTGGCCTCATCGTGATTTCTTATCTGCCTCGCGCCCTCGCCGCTCTTGCCTTGAGTGGGCTCGCATGGGGGATCGTGGCGCTGCGGCGGCGGCTGGTGCAAAGCGAACGCGAGCGCCGGCGCCTCGCGAACGAGCTGAATCGCCGCCTGTCGGAGCTGTTCTCCCTACAGGAGCTTTCCTACATCCTGTCGGAGTCGCTCGAGCTGGAGCGGATCGTCGAGCAGGTCGTGCGCTACGCGATGCGGTTTCTCGACGCGCGGGGCGCGCTCCTGGCGCTCTCGAGTGACAACCCCGACGACACCCATCTGCTGATCGCCGGCGCCGAGGGCACCCTCGCCGCGTTGCGCGGCGAGCGCGTCCCCGCCGGCGATCCCGGCCTCGTCGCGCGCGCGCTGGGGCGCGAGCGCCTGGAGCTGGTGCACGGCACCGCGGAAGCGCCCACCCGGCTGTTCGTGGTGGTGGACACGAGCGCCGCGGCGGCGGTGCCGCTCCGAGCGCACGGCGCGCTGGTGGGGGTGCTGGTGGTGACGGAGCCGCGCGCGGCCGTCTTTCCGGCAGACGACGTCCGTCTGCTCTCCACGCTGGCGACGCACGCCGCGGTGGTGCTCGCGAACGCGCGCTTCTTCGAGCTGGTGCGCCGGGCGAAGGAGCAGTGGGAGACGGCGTTCGACGCGCTGAGCGAGGGCATCGCCGTGGTGGACGACGAGGGCCGGATCCGGCGCGCCAATCGCGCGCTCGCCACGCTGCTCGGCGGCACCGTTGGGGAAGTCGTGGGGCAGGAGCTGGGAACGGCGCTGCTGGACGAGCCGAGCGCGCTGCGAGAGCTGCTCGCGGCCGCCCGGCACGACGAGCGCTCGGGCCCGCTCGTGGTGCGGGCTGACCGGCTGGCGCGCCTCGTGCGCATCACGGGCGCGCGCATCCCGAACGCCACGGTGGAGCAGAGCGTCGTGGTCCTGATCGAGGACGTGACCGATCAGCAGGCGATGGAGGCGCAGCTGATCCAGAGCGAGAAGCTCGCCGCGGTGGGTCAGCTGGTGTCGGGTGTGGCGCACGAGCTGAACAACCCGCTCACGTCCATCGCGGGGCTGTCCGAGTTCCTACTCGAGCAGAAGGAACTGGGCCCGAAGGATCGGGACCATCTGCGGGTCGTGCATGAGCAGGCCGAGCGGGCCGGTCAGATCGTGCGCAACCTCCTGACTTTCGCCCGGAAGACGCCCGCCGAGCGCGTGCTGGTGGACCTGAATGACGTCGTACAGCGCACCATGGCCCTGATGAGCTACGATCTCAAGCTCAAGAACATTTCGATCGAGAAGAACCTCGCCAGGGGGATGCCCGAAGTGCTGGGCGACGGCCACGCGCTGCAGCAGGTGGTACTCAACCTGCTCACCAACGCGGCGCACGCGGTGGCGCAGAACCCACCGGAGCGGCGCCGGGTGATTCGGGTGGTGACCTGGTTCGACGATCGGGTGCGGCTGCGCGTGGCCGACACCGGTCCTGGAATTCCGGACGACGTCGTGCCCCATTTGTTCACGCCATTCTTCACGACCAAGGAACCCGGCCAGGGGACCGGCCTCGGGCTGTCGATCACGTACTCGATCATCGAGTCGCACGGGGGCCAGATTCACCTCGAGCGGCCCGCCGAGGGGGGCGCCGTGTTTCAGGTCGATCTCCCGCCCGCGCCGGGCATGGTGGTCGCGGGCGAGGCCACCCCGGCGACCCTCCCCGGGCCCGCGCCGGCCAAGCACACGATTCTGCTCGTGGACGACGACCCGGCGGTGCGGCGCATGGTCAAGGCGCTGTTCGGGCGCGAGGGGCACGCGGTGGACGTCGCCCGCAATCCCCCGCAAGCGATCGACATGGCGCGCGCCCGGAGCTACGACCTGATCCTCGCCGACGTGCAGGCGAGCGTGCGTGGAAAGCTGTTCGTGGAAGCCCTGGTCGAAATGAACCCGGCCCTGCGGGACCGCACCCTGGTGGCGACGGGAGACATTCGCCAGAGCACGGAGGAGACGCTGGCGCGCCTCGGACTACGCTATGTGCGCAAGCCCTTCAATCTGCGCGATCTCCTGGACGAGGCCGCGCGCGTCTGGGCCGGGGCGGCGACGTTGTAGGTCTCGGCGGGCCAGCCGTACACCGCAAGATTCAAGGCGCCGCCTGGCGCGAACCGCACCCCCTCGCGTAACAGCAGGGCGCGCTGCACCACCGCGGCATGATCGTGCGCGGCGAGCGAGATCCGGCCCGACGCATTCACCACGCGCCACCACGTCACGTCCGAGTCGTCGGGGAGCGCCGAGAGCGCCCAGCCGACCGTGCGGGCCGCGCCGGGCCGCCCCGCGAGCCGGGCGACCACGCCATACGTCGCCACGCGCCCCTTCGGGATGTGGCGCACCACACGGTAGATGCGGCGATAAAAGGGATTCACGGCCGCACCGGGTAGCCGCGGCTCGCGAGATACGCGCGCGCCTCGGGGACGCTGGTGCCGCGGTAGTGGAACAGTGTGGCCGCGAGCACGCCGTGCGCACCGGCGTCGAGCGCCTGGGCGAGGTGCTCGAGCGTCCCCGCGCCGCCTGACGCGATCACGGGCAGGCGCACGGCCCCCGCCACCGCGCGCGTCAGCGGCAGATCGTAGCCGGCCTGCGTGCCATCCGTGTCCATCGAGGTGAGCAGGATCTCCCCGGCGCCGAGCGTTTCGACGCGCGTCGCCCATTCGACCGCGTCCAACCCGGTGGGGTCACGCCCGCCGCGCACCATCACCTCCCACCCTTCCCCCATCCCCCTTCCCCCTCCCCCATTTTTCGCGTCTATCGCCACTACCACGCACTGCCGCCCGAACTCGTCCGCCAGCCGGCTCACGAGGCCTGGGTCCAGCACGGCGGCGGTGTTCACGCCCACCTTGTCGGCGCCGGCGCGCAGCACCGCGCGCGCGTCATCCACACTGCGGACCCCGCCCCCCACGGTGAACGGGATGAACAGCCGCTCGGCGACCCGGGCGACGAGGTCGAGCAGCGTGCCGCGCTGCTCGTGACTTGCGCTGATATCGAGGAACACCAGTTCATCGGCACCCTCGGCGTCGTAGCGGGTCGCCTGCTCCACGGGATCGCCGGCGTCGCGCAGCTCCTGAAACCGGACACCCTTCACCACCCTGCCACTATCCACGTCGAGACAGGGAATGAGCCTCCTGGCTAGCATACGCGTAGAACGTCTTCCAGCAAGTCCCCATCCCCCTTGCGGAAAAGCGAAATGATATCCTCGAGTGCGCGGCGTTCGCGGGGCCACGCGAAGCGCGCGGCCGCCTCTCGAGGGGCGAGCCATACGGCCCGGTCGTGCTCGGGCGACGTGCGCACGGTGTCGTGCGATTCGACGAACGCCGCGAATACGGCGATGAACGCGAGCTGGTCGTCGCGATGCTGGTAGAAGGATTCCACTCGGCTCAGGTTGTACAGGCGCGCGGGCGCGAGCCCGGTCTCTTCGCGCAACTCGCGCACCGCGGTCTCCACCGGCGTCTCCCCCGGCTCGATCGTGCCGTGCACCGCTTCCCAGGAGCCGGGGCACCGGCCGCCGGCGCCCCGCTGTAACACCAGCACTTCGAGCGTCTCTCCCGCGCCACGCAACACATAGGTGTCCACGAACGCGAGACGGAGGACGGTCACGGATCCCAGCCGGCGAATGCCTTGAGCAGCGCGAGCCCGGCCGTCTGCGACTTCTCGGGGTGGAATTGCACGCCCAGCACGTTGTCGCGGCCGACGATGGTCGCGAACGCCGTACCGTACTCGGCCTCGCCCAGCGCCAGGGCAGGCGTCACCCCGTCGGGGTGGAAGCTGTGCACGTGATAGAAGAACGACGCGGGCGCATCAAACGCCTCCGCTAGGACCGCGTGGGTGCGTCCCGATTGCGTGAGCGCGACGCGCGCCCAGCCGACGTGCGGCACGGGCAGCGAGGTGCGAAACCGGATGACCCGCCCGGGGAGCAAGCCGAGCCCGCGCGTGCCCGGCGCCTCTTCGCTCGCCTCGAGAAAGAGCTGTAGGCCAAGACAGACGCCGAGCGCCGGCTTGCCAGCCCGAACGCTGTCCTGGACGGCCTCACCGAGCCCGCTGTCTGCGAGCGCCCGCATAGCGGGGGCGAAGTGCCCGACGCCCGGGACCACGACGCGGTCGGCCCGGCGCACGACGTCGGGATCGCCCGACAGCATCGCGTCCGCGCCCACGGCCCGGAACGCCCGCAGCACGCTCGCCAGGTTGGACGCGCCGTAGTCCACGACGGCGATCACGCGAGCGTGCCCTTGGTAGAGGGAACGCCCTGCACGCGCGGATCGATGGTCGTTGCCTCGCCCAGCGCGCGGGCGGTCGCCTTGAAGACGGCCTCGACCACGTGGTGCGCGTTCTGGCCGCGCAACAAATCCACGTGCAGCGTGAGACCGCCGTGGGTCGCCAGCGCGCGAAAGAACTCGGGGGTCAGCGCGACGTCGTAATCCCCGAGCTTCTGCCAGGTGGGCGGCTCAGCGTGGAACGCGAGGTAGGGACGACCGCTCACGTCCACGACGGCGCGGGCGAGCGCGTCGTCGAGCGGCACGGTTGCCTGCCCGTAACGCCGGATACCGCGCCGCTCGCCCAGCGCCTGGGTGAGCGCCTGGCCGATCACGATGCCCACGTCTTCCACGGTATGATGCGCGTCCACGTGGAGGTCGCCGACCGCCGTGACCTCGAGATCGTAGTACGCGTGCCAGGCGAGCGCGTGGAGCATGTGATCGAAGAATCCGATGCCCGTCTTCACGTCAATGCGGCCCGATCCATCCAGGTCCAGACGCACCGAGATGTCGGTCTCGTTCGTCTTACGACGCACTTCACCGCGGCGGCTCACGACGCGTTCCCGAGAATGGCGGTCAGGGCGTCCGCCACCGCGTCCACGTCTTCCATCGTGCCGGCGGTGATGCGCAGGCACTGCGCGAGACCCGGGCCGGCCGAGACGTCGCGGATGAGAATGCCGTAGTCCGCGAGAAGGCGCCGGAACACCTCGGCGGCCGGCTTCGCCTCGCAGCGGATCAGCACGAAGTTCGCAGCCGAGGGGAACGGGCGCAGCCCGGGCACGCGTCGGAGCCGGCCGAGGAGACGGTCCCGCGCGTCGCGGATACGCTGCGTGGACTGCTCGAAGGGTCCCGGGTTCTCGAGCGCGATCTGGGCGGCCGCGAGCGTCACCTGATTCACGTTGTAGGGCAGTTTGGCCTTGGCGATCTCGCGCGCCACCGCGGGGTGCGCGAGCGCGTACCCGAATCGCAGGCCGGCGAGCGACATCGCTTTGCTGAAGGTGCGCAGTACCACGAGCCGCGGGTGCTCGGGCAAGAGCGGAACCGCGGTCGGGCCGCCGAAATCCTGGTAGGCCTCGTCCACGATCACCAGTGCCTCCGTCTCGGCGAGCAGCCGCTCCACGGCGTCATCGGCCAGCACGGTCCCCGTTGGATTATTGGGCGAGTTGACCACCACGACGCGCACGCCCGGCGCCCGCGCGGCGCGCACCAGCGCGGCGAGGTCGAAGTCGAAATCCGCGGTGAGCGGAACCCCGACGTGTCGCCCGCCGAGCACCTCGGTCATGAGCCGGTAGAGGGTGAACGTGGGGACGGGCGTCACGACGCCGGTGCCGTCGCCGACGGTGACCGTCAGCGACGCCTGGATCAGCTCGTTCGACCCGTTGCCGACGAGCACCCCCTCGGGCGTCCAGCCATGCCGCTCCGCGATGCGCGCGAGCAGCGGCGTAGGCGAGAAGGGAGGGTAGCGGTTCCAGGCCGAGGCGCGCATGCGCGCGATCAGGGCCTCTTTGATGGGCGCCGGCACGTCGTAGGGACTCTCGTTTTGATTCAGCTTGCGGCGGGCCTCTGGCGCCTGAAGCGTGTACGCGCTTTCCGCGCGCACCTTGAGCTTGATCAAGGCGAGGGCGGCGTCGGCCGTGGGGAGAGCGGCGGGCATCGGGGGTATGGACCGGCCGGGGGCGTTAGCGGCGACGGCCGAGCACCGCTTCGAGCCGCGCCGAGAGGGCGCGGGCGCGAAACGGCTTGGTCAGAAAGTCGTCGGCGCCGAGCTCGAACACGCGTACTTCGTTGTCTTCGTCGCCCTTTGCCGTGAGCACCACCACGGGGATCCGCGCGGTGGCCGGTCGCGAGCGGAGGTGCGACAGGACGCCGTACCCGTCCAGGCCCGGCAGGTTCAGGTCGAGCACGATGATGTCGGGACCGACGCGGTCCACCTGGTCCAGCGCCTGCACGCCGTCCCGGGCCTCGGTGACGGCGTATCCGTCACGCTCGAGCAGCTCCTTCATGACGCGCCGCAGGCTATCCTCATCGTCCACCAGCAGCACTTTGTACTGCGGCCGGCCGTGCGGGCCGGAGCGCCGCGGGATTGCCGCTTCCTCGAGCAGTTCGAAGTCGTCTTCCGGGGGCTCCATGATCTCGACCCCGCCGGCGGGAGACGGACGCTTCTGGCGCGTCGTCCCGGCTCCGGAGTTGCGCGGCTGGGCCACCGGGGGCGGCGCCGGCTCCGCGGGTCCGTTCTCATGCGGAATGTCGACGACACGCTGTAGCTCGTCGACGGTCGATTCGCCGCGCAGCACGTGGCTCACGCCGCTGTCCCACAGCCCTTTCATACCGCCGCGGCGCGCCGCCTCGGCGATCTTGTCGGCGGGCTCGCCCGACGCGATCGAGCGCTCGACGCCGGGGCCCACCGTCAGCACCTCGAGGATCGAGAAGCGGCCGCGGTAGCCGGTCATCGCGCAGTCAGGGCATCCGGCGGCGCGGTATAGCGGCGTCCCCATCGGGATCCAGCGCCGCAGCCGCTCGGGCGGCGTCTCCATCCAGACTTCCTTGCAGGTGGGGCACAGGCGCCGCATGAGCCGCTGGGCGATCACCCCCCGCAATGCGGCCGCGATCTTGTACGGCTCGACGCCGATATCCACGAGGCGGGTGACCGCGTTGGCCGCGTCGTTCGTGTGGAGCGTGGACAGCACGAGGTGCCCGGTCAGGGACGCCTGGATGGCGATCTGCGCCGTCTAGCGGTCGCGGATCTCGCCGATCAGCACGACGTTCGGATCCTGCCGCAGAATCGAGCGCAGCGCCGACGCGAAGGTCAGGCCCGCCTTCTCCTGGACCTGGACCTGCACGATGCCGGGCATCCGGTATTCCACCGGGTCTTCGACGGTGACGATGTTCACGCCTTCGCTCTTGATCTCGTTGATGCAGGAGTAGAGCGTCGTCGTCTTGCCGGAGCCGGTGGGACCGGTGACGAGAATGATGCCTTCGTGGAATCCCAGCAGCCGCTTGATCCCCTCCGACTCGTCGGGGGAGAGCCCGAGCCCGGTAATCGACTTGACCGTGGCGCGCGAGTCGAGCACGCGGATCACGACCTTTTCGCCGAGCGACGCCGGGAGCGTCGAGACGCGCAGGTCGATCGGCTGGCCGTTCACGGCCACGCGGGCGCGCCCGTCCTGGGGGCGGAGCCGGTCGGCGATGTCGAGCGACGACATGATCTTGATGCGGGAGATGAGCGGAATCCCGGCCGCCCGGGGGATCTTCATCACCTGGCGCAGCACGCCGTCGATGCGGTAGCGCACCGCCACGCCACCTTCTTCCGGCTCGATGTGCAGGTCGCTCGCGCGCGACAGGATCCCTTCGGAGATGATCAGATCGACGAGGCGCACCACCGGCCGCTGGCTCGCCTCCTCGGCGGACACGGTGATCTCCTCCGACGGTCCCTCATCGAGCTGGACCAGCTCGCCCTGGCCCTCCATGCCCTCGAGCAGCTTGTCGAGCGCCTTCTCGGGCCGATACAACTCGTCCAGCTTCTCGCTGATCCGCGCCGGATCGAGCAGCAGCATGCGGATCTCGCGGGCCGTGGCGAACGCGAGGGCCTTTTCGGCGTCCAAATCGAACGGGTTGGCGGTCGCGATCTCGAGGTACGAGTCGGTGATCGTCATCGGCAGGACGCGAAACCGGCGTGCGAGCTGCTCGGGAACCTTGACCCGGATCTCGGGATCGAGCTGGTGGAGGTCGGCGATCTTGAGCCGGAGCCGCGTGGACAGGGCGGCGAGCACCTGCTCATTGGTGACGACCTTCTCCTGCACCAAGGACTCCCACAGGGAGCGGGATGGCCCCGCCCGCGCCCGCAACTCAGCCAGGCGCTCCGCGGGAACCAGCCCCTCGAGGGAGTGAACGAGCCATTCGTCGGGAAGAACGGTTTCGGCCATGGGCCCCACCAAAGCTAGCCGGAGAGTCCGCCCAGTCCAATATGACGACGCTCAGAGGATGTCCCAGAAGGCGCGTGTGAGATCGAATGCGACGCGCGCGCGGCGGCTCTGCACGCCGTAGCCCGCCTCGACTCGGAACACGCCCAGCCACTCGGCGGCGAGCCCAAGCGTGAGTCGGGCCCCCGGCGTCGCCGCCCACGGCGTGCCGACGACGGGCCGATCCGCCCAGCCCGCCGCGGCGAACGGCGCGAGCACGATGGAGCGCGGCGTCTTGGTGTTCGGCCCCACCGCGATCGAGAGAAAGGGCACCGGCACGCGCCACTCGGCGTGCACCAGCGCCATGCGCCGTCCGCCCCACGCGCGGAAATCGTCGCCCGGCAACGTGCCGCGACCACCGAGCACGAACGCGCGATATGCGGGGAGACGCGCCGTGGCGGCGCCGGCCTGTACGCGTACCAACCCGCGCGTGGCGCCGAGGGGAACGAGCACCTGGCCGATGCCGGCAAGCCGCACATAGGTCGCGCCGCCGTCCACGCGGCCGCCCTCGACGGTCAGCTCGCCCCGCGCGTCGCGCCGCTCGACGAACCCGCCGCTGCGCCGGCGCAGCGCCAGCTCCACCAGATCGACGCCGGGTCCGCCGAGCGGAGGATTGGGACGGAAGACGCCGGAAGCCGGCCCGGCACGCACGGCGAGCGAACGCGGTATCTCTCGCCCCACGCCGCCGCTCCACTCCGCGCGGTCGCCCAATCTCCCACGATAGGTGAGGCGCCCTCCGGTGGCGAGATAGTAGTCACCGTAGTCGTCGCCCAGCTCCTGGGCGCTGAACGAGTTGAGCAGCGGCGCGATCACGGGGACGTCGCCCACGTCGCGCACCGCGCGATACAGCGCGGCCGTCACCGTCCCGCCGCCGCTCCGCGCGGTGCCCTCGAGCAGCGCCTTGGGCCGCCGGTCGGCGAAGCCGTAGCTCGCGAGCGCGCGCACCTCGCGCGCCTCGCCGCCGATCCGCCACACCCCACCTCCGCCGAGCGCGAGTCCCTCCACGCGGTTCGCGTGCACGAGGTCGCTCACGCTGCGCGCACCGAGCCGGCGCGCCTTCAGACCGGAAAGGACGTGCCGGCCGGCGATGCGCTCCACCTCGGCCCGGATGGTGGCGAGATCGTGCCGCTCGAGCGGCGGGCTCACGCCCTGGAGCGCCGCGGCGAGCGGCTCGGGCCAGGGGAACGAATCCCGCTCCGCCTGCGGCAGCGCGGTGATCTCCTCGCCCGCGAACCAGCCCGCCGCCAGTCCGACGTTGCACGCGTACCCATCCACTTCCCAGCGGCTGCGAATGATGCCGCGGGCGGGGATGTCGAGCCACGTCCCGCGCCGGCGGATCTCGATCTGCTGCCGGTAGGGGAGCCAGAAGCGGCCCTCCCACAGCGCGTTGTCCAGCTCGATGCTCACGTCCTCGAGCTCCGGCTGCAGATAGGCTTGGGCGGTGAAGTTGAACGCCATGCGGACCACGTCCGCGGTCGCGACGTCGAGGTAGAGCGTGCCGACGATGCGCGGCGCGGTGAAATCCTTGGGGCGCACGAGCAGCGCGACGACCCGCACGGTCCGCTGCGGCAGCCCGATGGTCGTCGTGTCGCCCAGCGCGAAATCGTAGAGGGCGCCGCCGGCCGCGGGCGCGAGGGGGTGCGGCACGTCCCGCACCTCGTCACCCTCGCCGAGCCGGATGCGGTCCGGGAAGTTGTTGAGCGCGATGCCCAGGTGGTCGCGGTGGTACGCGATGTCGGTCGGCAGGTCCTTGCGGTCCCGCCACCCCAGGATGATCT
>JBGPIJ010000040.1:0-14380 GCA_041484865.1 Gemmatimonadota bacterium | reverse complement strand
CGCTGCCGGCGAGCCGAGCGATCACGTTGGCCGAGCGAACGTGGCGCACGGCGCTCGTGATGGTGACCGCGGCGTGCAGGCCCGTGGCTACCGGCCTGAAGTCGCGACGGGCGGCCGCCCGCATCAGTGAATCCAGATCCCATCCCGCGGACGCAAGACCGCGCCGGACCGCGTCGGCGGTCATCCATCCGGCGAACCGCAGGCTGCTCGACGGCTCGCGTTCGAGCATCAGCTGCTCGACCGACCACGAGCCCCGCACGACCTCCCAGGGATACGTCGCGCTCTCGGCCGTGTGGATCAGCACAACGCCGATGGCCCCCCGTCGCGCCGCCTCCTCGAGCTTGTAGGTCCAGCGCCCGTAGTAGGTCAACGCGCGGCCGTTGAAAATGGTCGAGTCCTGCAAACCGGGATCGTTGACGAGCATCAGCAGGATTTTGCCGCGCACGTCGACGTCCTTGTAATCGTCCCAGCGCCATTCCGGCGCGGACACGCCATAGCCGACGAATTCCACGGCACCGTCCGCGGCTACCCGTTCCTCAGGCTGCTCGGCCCACGCAACAAAGTCGTCGAGGTTGCGGAGCGTGTGGGGCGCGGCCCCCGCGCCCCACACGAAGCCCGGCTGCGGGGTGAGCCCGACGAGCGTCACCGGCTGGTAGTACGAGCCGTCCGCTCCCGCCGGGAGGAGCCCCATGGCTTCGAACTGGGCCGCGATGTAACGGGCGGCGAGCTCGCCGCCGCGCGTGGCGGGCGCGCGGCCCTCGAGCAGGTCGTCGGCGAGGTACTTGAGGTGCGCGTCCATCGCGGCCGAGTTAACGAATGGTAGCGAGTCGGGACGCGCCGCATCGCACGACAGCGAGACGGTCGCGGCGGTAGCCAGGAATGCGATCGAGGCGATGATTCGCATAGGGAAAAAAGGAAATCCGCTTGATCGCGTTTCGGCAAGGGGTGATCTTCCGGAATGGCTGACGGGTTCCTCTCCCGGCCGGTTCGACCGCTCCCGGAAGGCGTGCGCGTAGCGGGACGCATTCTTTACCTCACCGAGGACCCGGCGCTGCTGCGCCGGCAGCTCGACGGCCAGGACCTCGAGTGGACTCCCGCGATCAAGCTGCGCGACGACATCTCGACCGACGAGATCACGCCCGCGTACATCTGTTACTACTACGACGAGACGCTCGGCGACTTTCCCTACCTCGGGCTCAAGTGCGGGGATGAGTTCCCGGTCACGCGAGGGGTCGTCAAGCGGGGCTGCTTCGGCGTCGCGGTGAGCGGCAAACGTCGGGGGAAGGGATCATCGCGAGAACAGTCGCCGTACGCGGAGCTGTGCGCGGGGATCAAGCTCGTCGTCGCGGAGAACATCGAGCGGATATATCGCGAGAACTGTCAGAACCTCGGGATCCTGACCACCACTGATTTCTCGATTCTCGAGCGCGTGCGCCGGGGCGAGGAAGTGCCGCTGGCCACCTTCGCACGGGGCGAGGGAGACATCACTCGCGGCGTGATCGAGTACGGCGGGCTCTTCAACTACAACGTTGCCCGGATGCAGCGGAAGGTCGCGGTCATCCCCCCCCGGACGCCGCAGCGGCCGATGACCCTCGCCGAAAAGATTCTGGCGCGCCACTGGGTCGTCGACCCGGCCACGGGGAAGATCGGAGTGCCCGCCGTACGACCGGGAGACGAGGGATTCGTCCGCACCGACACACGCTTCAGTCACGAGTACGTGACGCCGATGGCCGCGATTTTCTTCGAGCGGCTCGTGGGCGAGGAGGCCAAGGTCAACGATCCCAGCTCCATTCTCATGTTTCGCGATCATCTTACGTTCCTGCCGGAGGCGATGACGCCGGAGCGAATCAAGGAGGGTCTGCTCGACGTCGCTCTCGAGCTCGAACGCAAGCAGCGCGCGTTCGCCGAGCGCCAGGGCATCAAGCTGTACGGCGAGCTGCGGCGCGGTCATCACGGCTCCGAAGCGATCTGTCACTCGAAGATTCTCGAGGCGCACGCGGAGCCGGGCCAGATCATCATCGGGAGCGACTCCCACACGCCTCATGCGGGCGCGGTGGGGTGCGTGGCGTTCGGAGTGGGTACGACGGCGATCTTCAACTCGTGGATCACGAAGGACGTGCGCCTGACCGTTCCCGAAACCGTGAAGGTGGTCGTGCGCGGGCAGAAGCCCGTGAACGTCACCGCCAAAGACTTCATGCTCGAGATTCTGCGCCATCCCTACGTCCGGGATGGGCATGCAATCGGCAAGCTGATCGAGTACTGTGGCGATGCTGTCGCGAACCTGTCGGTAGATGAGCGCGCCACGATGACCAATATGACGGCCGAGGTCGGTGGCTTCACGGGGTACGTGGCACCTGACGAGCGCACCATCTCCTACCTCGTCGAGTCCCGCGGACTCGACGGCGGCCGCGCGGCGGCCCTGTGCCGGGACCTCTGGAGCGACCCCGACGCCGAGTACTGCCAAACGATCGAGATCGACGCGGGCGCCGTGCGACCGATGCTGGCGCTACCGGGCGATCCCGGTAATGGGATCGCGATCGCCGCCGCGGCGCGCACGCGTGTCGACATCGCTTATGCGGGTTCGTGCACGGCGGGCAAGAAGGAAGACATGGACATGTACGCGCGGGTGCTGAGCGAGGCGGCGGAGCGGGGGAAACGCGTCGCGCCGTGGGTGCGCTTCTTCATCCAATGCGGATCGCAGGACGTGAAACACTACTGCGAGGAGCGCGGCTATCTCGAGTTGTTCCGGCAGGTGGGGGCCACGTTTCTCGAGCCGTCGTGCGGTGCCTGCATCAATGCGGGACCCGGCGTCTCGAAGACACGCGACGAGGTGACGATCAGCGCGATCAATCGCAACTTTCCTGGGCGCTCAGGTCCGGGGCAGCTCTACCTCGCCAACCCCTATAGCGTCGCCGCGTCCGCCCTCGCGGGCTATATGATTGCGTGGGAGCCCGGCGGGGTGCACCCGCCCGAATGAGCGCTACTGCCCGCCCGACATCGTGTGCGGAGCGTCCAAGCCCGTCAGCGGTCGCAGCAGCGACGCGCGCTGGTATACGCTGCGCGGGTTCCACAGCACCCAGGAGTTGATCCCGACCTCCTCGGCGGCCCGAATCTCTTCACGAATCTCGATCGGGGTGTAGCGCGGCAGGCGACGGCCGAGTGTGAACGCTTGGAGGTAGGGGCGGATCTCCGCCGAGCCGGCGGTCTGCGATCGGCCTAACGCTTCTTCGAGCGCGCGGCGCACGAGCTTGTACGGCTGACCATTCGGCCGCGAGAAGCCGTACGCCCCCGCGCGGTAATGGCTCGGGTAGACCATCGGCAACACGATATCCGCCACTGAGCTGAAGTCCTCCCACACCTGCCCGATCCCCATGTCGTCCGTCGCCGAGGCGGTCAGACCAAAGATGTCGAACGTCACCGGCGCCCCGAGCGGAGCGAGCCGCGACTTCAAGAGCTGCACGTGGCGGCGCACCGCGCCGCGCTGCGTGTCGTCCGGGCGGCGCGCGGAGAAGATAGCGGTCGCGAGGCGCTCGCGCGGCTCGTCCGGGAATCGGACGTAGTCGAACTGCACCTCCGCGAATCCCATGCGCACCGCTTCCTCCGCGAGCTGCGCCGAGTAGATCCACACCGAGTCGTTGTAGGCATCCACCCACGCGCTGCCGATGCGATCGCGCCAGAGTTGGCCGTCGGCGAGATGGACGGACCACGCGGGCTTGTGCTCGGCGAGGCGTGGATCCTTGGCGACGACGATGCGGGCGATCGGGTAAATCCCGTGTACCAGCAGGCTGTCGAGCCGGGACCGGGCGTCCTTCGCGCGGACGCATTGATTCGCGCCGATCTCCTGCGCCGTCGGCACCGCCGACGGATACAGGAGACACCCCGTGTCATCCTTGACGTCGATGACGAACGCGTTGATCTCGGTCTCGCGCGCCAGCTCCACGAGCTGCCACAGGCGGGCCGAACCGAACGCCCAGGCGTTGACGTACAGCGCCTTCACCGATTGCGTCGAGGGGAGCAAGCGCGGCAGCGCCGGCTGCACGTAGCGCAGGTCCACCGGCCGGAGTGCCACGCGCGCCTGGTCCGCGAGGAAGGCGAGCGGCGAAGGGGCGGAGTCCGAAACACTTTGCGCAAAAAGGCCGCGACTCGAGAGGATCGCGGCCCATAGCAAGAATAGGCCTGCCTGCCGGACCAACCGCATAGGGAGGGCTACATTAGGGAACGGGGCTCAAACAGACAAGAGAGCCCCGTCACCAACTCTCAGTGCGGCTGTAAGCTGTTGAACAGCAGCGGGTAAGTCGCGACGCTCTGGCCGCGATACTGCGGCCGGAACCCGAACAGGATCACCCGTCCCTGGCCCAGCCGTACCTCCACCAGGGCCGCCCGCCCGGCGATGCGTTCGGGATGCAACACCCACCCCGAGCGGAGCACCCGTTCAGGGGCCGCCGGATAACGCCCGATCACCCGCACCACGCTCGAGTCGAGCACGTCGAACACGGGCCCATCCTCGAACCACGCGATG
The DNA here is from genome assembly GCA_041484865.1 of Gemmatimonadota bacterium. Classification (GTDB taxonomy): domain Bacteria; phylum Gemmatimonadota; class Gemmatimonadetes; order Gemmatimonadales; family GWC2-71-9; genus AG25. The sequence continues at coordinate 9,861 of JBGPIJ010000040.1, read as the reverse complement.
CTCTGCTCCGGCATCCCCCGCGCGACCGGGTGGGAAGGGTCGAGATCGAGCCGGAAGATCGAGCCGGGCGCGTAGAACTCGTCGTCGGGGACACCCTCGAGCACGTTGCGCACCGGCAACAGGAGCTGCGTGATGGCGAAGCGACTGGCGTCGTTCAACGCAACCAGCGTCCCGCCGTCCTCCACGAACTGGCGCAGCTGGCGCACACCCTCGGTACCGATCCCGCCCGCGTACGGTGCGGGATAGATGCCACTCGACAATCCGTTCAGCAGCTCGGTCGGCGACTCGTCGGGGAGCACGATGGCGTCAAGCGTCTCCCTGAGCCTGCCGGCCCGGATCGTCGAATCCACGAGCGATACGTAGGGGACCTTCCAGGTATCGAACACCCAACGCGTCCACCCCTCGTCCATCGGCGCCGCGTACGAGCGGTACACGCCGACGCGCGGCGCTTCGCCGGGAGCGAAGCCGGAGTAGCCGGGCGTGGCGTGCGGCTCGTCTACCGGCCCGGACAGCGAGACGCGCAACGATTCGGGTGCGACGACCGCGCTCACGCCGAGCAAGAGCGGCAGCGTGTGCGCGGTCACGTCGTAGGGCGGCTGCATGGGGCCGTTGCCGGGCAGCCGCTGGTCTGGATAGTGCTGCGGTTCGAGCAGCGTCTTGGCGAACGCCGCGTACGGCTGCCGCAGCACGACGACGTAGCTGCCCGGGGCGAAGCGCTGGCCTCCCAGCGAAAACGGCTGGAGCGCGGTTCGCACCTCCACCTGCCCGCGACGCAGCATGCCGATCAACGTGGCGAGGGCGACCGTGTCCTGACGTTGCCGCGGGATGACGTACGCGTACGGCCATCCCTTCCAGCCGTGTACCGCGCGCGTGCCGACCGTGAGAAAATTGCCGAGCCATTGATCACGGTAGCGGGCCGCGCTCTCGAGGACCGCAAACGCGGCGCCCGTTTGATAGCTGACGATGTCGCGCAGCGACCAGCGTCCCCCCGGCCACGGAGCGGTGAAGTTCCACGACCGCTGGCGCGCGTCGTAGCCGCGAGCACGCACCTCCAGCTCGTCGAACGGCACCTCCACCGGCGACGCGAGGTTCGCGCTCGCGGCCTCCGCGAGGATGCGCACGGCGCCGTGGTAATGCTCGTACGCGCGCGCCGGCGTCCACGCATCGTAGCTCGAGTTGATCGAAATCCCGGTTTTTCCTCGACCGGCGAGCTCCCAGGCGATCGCCGCGCCCAGGGCGTTCGCGCCGTCGATGAGCAGCGGGTCCACGTTCGGCTCGATCGGATCGAGGTAGGGCGGCACGAACAGCCGCGACCCGTCGGTCGCCTGTTGGTGGAGATCGAGCACGATCTGCGGATGCCACACGCCGTACAGCGAGTCCACCGTGAGCTGTGTCTCGACCTGCGTGAACGCATACCAGTCGCGATTGTCGTCGTGACCGGCGTAGTGGTGGTACAGCTCCGGCGGATTCGATCCCTCGGCGCGCGTCCCGAGCGTCCGATCGTACCATCGCGTCACGATCGTGACGCCGTCGGGGTTGAGGGAGGGGACGAGCAGCAGAATCACGTCGTCGAGGATCGCCCGAATGGCCGCGCTGGTATCGGTCGCCAGCCGGTAGGCGAGCACCACGGGCGTGAGGTGGCCGCCCACCTCGGTCGAATGCACTCCCGACGTTACCAACACGATCGTCTTCCCGTCGCGGAGCGCGTTCGACCCTTCGGTCGCCGAGCGCAGGGCGCGCGGGTCCGCGAGCATCGCGTTGAGACGCCGGTAGACGTCAAGCCGTCTCAGGTTCCGCGGACTCGAGATGACGAGCGCGATGAACGGCGCCCCGAGCGTCGTGCGCCCCAGCTCGCGGTACCGCACACGGTCGCTGCCGGCAGCGAGCGCCCGATAGTAGCGCACCAGCGTGGGCCAGTCGGGGAGCTTGCGATCGTCTCCCGGCTCGAAGCCGAGCACCGAGCGCGGCGTGGGGACGAGCGGTGGGGCCGCGCGGTGTGCCGCGGCCGGAGGCTTGCGCGGCGACACCTGCCGCGGCCGGTGTTGTCCCGCGAGCGGGCCGGCGAGCGCGCTCGTCGCGGCGAGGGCCACGCACGCTCGGCTCAGGACGCGCAGGGAGCTAGGCATCATCGTCCAGCAAGATAACGGGGTCGGCGGGGCGGCTCCGATCGTGCCTCGACCCTATGGCAACTTGTGCAGCTCCACTCGCCGGTTCTGCGTGCGCCACGCGGGCGTGTTGTTGGACGCGACCGGGTGTGCCGATCCAAAGCCGCGGATCACCATGCGCGCGGGCGAAACGCCCTTCCGCGCCAGATACGCTCGCACCGCGGCCGCTCGCGCCTGTGACAGGCGTATGTTCAACCCCGCCGGTCCGATGTTGTCGGTGTATCCCGCGATCTCGATGCGGATTTCGCCGTTGGCCGTCAACGAGGCCGCGACCAGATCGAGCACCGCGTACGAGCCCGTCGTCAGGACCGACCTGCCCGTCTCGAAGTTCACGCCCCGGAGAATCAGCGTGGGTCGCGGAGCGGGCACACCCGGCCGGCTGGGCGGCGTCGCCTCGGGGCGGAACAGGATCATGCAGCCGGTGGCGTCTACCGGAACACCCTTCGGGGTGTTGGGGCATTTGTCGATGGTGTCGGGCACGCCGTCGCCATCCGAGTCCTGCGCAACCGGGCATCCGGTGGCATCCACGACGACCCCGGCTGGAGTGTTGGGACACCTGTCGATGCCGTCCGGCACACCGTCGCGGTCCGAATCGATCGCACAGCCCGACGCGTCGACTGCGACACCGGCCGGTGTGTCGGGACAGCGGTCGAGCCCATCGGGGACGCCATCGTGATCCGAATCGATGGAACAGCCCGACGCGTCGACCGTGGCGCCGGCGGGCGTGTTGGGGCACTGGTCGAGGCCGTCCGGGACGCCGTCGTGGTCGGTGTCGAGCGAGCACCCATGCACGTCGACCGTGACGCCGCGCGGCGTATTGGGACAGGCGTCGGCGGTGTCCGGCACCCCGTCTTGATCGCTGTCGAGGGCGGGCGCCGGCGCCGTCGGCAGGGGGGCCGGGGCGGGCGGCAGGGATTCGACCACGGGGGCGCTGGGCGCGGGTGGCGCAGGGCGCGGGGGCGCGGGAGCCGGAGCCCGGGGCGCGTGCTTGCTGCTGGGAGCGAAGATCGCGAGGCCCGCCGAGCCGATGACGTGCGTGACCGCTTTGGTGCTGAACGACGACTTCGTGTCGGTGGTGTAGATGGCCCGCGCTTCCAGGCGCAGCGCGACGTGATGACCGAGAAAGATCTTGTCACCCACCGCGCCGTGCACGCCGCCGTCGGTAAACTGGTAGGGCGCGATCGCGCCGAAGTCGAGCCGCGAGTAGCCGCCGAGCACGTACAAGATGTTCCGTTCACCGTGCAACAGATTGAGCACGAGGCTGCCGCTGCCGATCAGCGGCTCGATCGGCGCGTTGCTCACCCCGACGAGGTAATTGGGTTGGAGCAGCACCTCCGCCTCGACGCCGACCATCCTCCCGAAGAGATAGCCCAACCGGACGCCCCCGCCGAATTTGTTGGCGAGATTGAAGGACGCGTCGTACCTGGTGTACGCGCCGAACATGCCGAACTCGTATTCGCGGCCGTGCTGCGCCGCGAGACGGGCGGACCCGCCGAGGATCGTCAACGCGATCAGGGTCACCGTGCGCATGCCTTCCTCCTTACGAAGCCTGGGTCAGTCGCGCGACCGCCCGTCCAAGGTCCTGCGTGATCGCGGTGAGCGTGGCCGCGGCATGGCGCAGCCCGGCGACGGCTTCAGTCTGCTGCGCCGCCGCGGCTGCTACGACATCGGTGTCGCGCGTCGACGTCTGCGCCGCGTTCTGTCGCTGCTCGAGCGACTGCGAGATGCGAGCCGACAGCTCCGCGATATTCTGGGCCATGTCGGCCACGCGCTTGCCGGAGCGTGCCGTGGTCGATGCCACCTCGGCGATCGAGTCGAGATCCTTCACCCAGTTCGTCGAGCCGTGCACGACCTGCGTGAGATCAATCCGCATCTGCTCGAGCAGCTGCACGGCCCGCTCGAGCGCTCGCCGGGTCTCCTGCGCCGACCGGCCAACGTTCCGCGCCTCACGGCCGCTCTGCTCCGCGAGCTTGTGCACTTCTTCCGCGACGACCGCGAACCCGCGGCCGTGAACGCCCGCCCGAGCGGCTTCGATCGTCGCGTTCAGCGCAAGCAGGTTGGTCTGGTTCGCGATGAGCGCGATCGTCTCGGAGAATTTCTCCACCTGCTCCGCCACGTCGCGCAGCCGCCGGACCTCGGTCGCGCTTTCCAGGGCAGCGGCCCCGAGATCCGTCAGCTGTCGCACGGCGGTCTGCGTCTCGACCCGTACCCTGCCCGCCGTCTCTTCCATCCGCGCCCCGGCGTCGCGCGTGGCGCCGCCCGCCGTGGAGACCTCCCCAGCGCTGTCTCGCAGCGCGAGCGCTTCGCGCACGGCGGCGCTCAACAGGCCGGCCGCCTGCGTGGCCTCGTGGGTCGCCCGCTGCGCCACGGCGGCGACTTGCTGGCTCGACGCCAGGATCCGCTCCGTCGCGGCGGTGAGCGTACCCGTTTGGGTCGTAGTGCGGCCCGATGCGTCCACCACTCCGCGCAGCGACGTCTCGAGCGCCAGCCTGCGGGCGAGCTGCGGCGCGACGAGCTCGAACATAGCGGCGTGCGAGTCTCCGTAGATCCCCGCGATCGAATGCCCAATGCTCAATAGTCCGACGAGCTCTCCCCGGTCGTACAGCGGAACCAGGAGCTGGGAACCACGAGCGTGCGCCCCGTTCCGCGCGACAATGGTGCGCCGCAACCGGACTGCCTCGTCCGCTGGTCCGGAACCGGGGTCGAACCGCTCGCCCTCGCCCGCTCCAGAAGCCCGCGTATCGGCGATCACGGCCAACCGGTTCTTGCCGGGTTCATGCTGAGCGAACGCCATCCATTGCCAGGGAACGAGACGGCTGGCGATCTCCTGAATCCCCTGGAAGGTCCGCGCGACGCTCGCGTCCACCGCGGCGGCGTCAGCGAAGCCGCGCACTCGCTCCAAGACCTCCGCCAGAACGGCTCGGCGAATGACGTACCACGAGGTCAGGGTGGCCGCCGCGAGCACGGCGCCGGGGAGCAGGGCGGCCTGCACCTCGAGGGTGATATGACTCATCCACAGCCATCCGAGCGCGAGGGCGGCGGACGTCGCATACGCGATCGCGCCCCACCGGGCTACCAGGGCTCCGTCGATCGAGCGGATCCCTGGGCCCGTGACGATCTCCAAGTAGAGCAGCCCATAGGCGACGGCCGGGAGCGTAACGACCAGGGCGGTGAGGGCGTCGAGATTCCGCGCGGTCAGGGCGTCGGCGCCGAGGGCGCCGCCCAGTCGCGCGTACACCAGGCCGGCCGCCGCCACGGCAGCGGTGGCGCGCGCGGCGTCCCGCAGTGCCGCGGACCGCGGCGCCGCGCGCAGCCAGAGATCGCCGAGCCCGATCCCGAGCGGCGTGACGACGGCGGCGAACGGCCAGCCGCGATCGAGCAAAGCGAACACGGCGACGCCCGGCGCGCACGACACGAATCCGGCGCGCGGCAACGCGATGCCGAAGCGCCGCGCGAGCGCGCCGGCGCCGATGAGCGCGGCGGCTTCCAGACCTGCGCCGAGAATCATCCCGGCGATTCCAGAGGATGACGGATGTCGCGCAAAGTCGGGATTGTGGCGCGATGTGTCAAGCGTGACTATCCTAGGTGTATGCGGGTGACCATAGAATACTGCGTCGTCTGAAACTACGAGCCTCGGGCTGCCGGTCTGGCGGCCGAGATTCGGAGGACATATCCGCAGGCGGAAGTGAAACTCATTGAGTCGTCCGGCGGAGTGTTCGAAGTCGAAGTGGACGGCCGCAAGGTCTTCTCGAAGAAGGCACTCGGCCGGCACGCGCAGCCAGGCGAGGTGTTGCAGGCGATCGAGCGGCTCCAACCCAAGCCCTGAGCGGTCCGCCCGGGACGGGTCCTTCCATCATTCCTAACGTTCACATCGGCCGCGACCACTCCCTTCCGCCCGACCCCCAGGCGTTTCTGGCGGCCGAGCCGTCCACCGGGCGCGTCATCATCATCGCTCCCACGCGGGCCGCTTGCGAGACGATCGAGCTTGCCATGGGCCTCCGCCTCGAGACGTTGCTCGAGCGGGAGCATGGGGACGACATTCGCCGTCTCGCCGGGTCCGGACGAGGCTTCGGGATCGTGGCGGGCACGGGCACCGGCAAGACGCTCGCCGTGCGGTCGATGGCGGAAACGATTCTCCAGGCTCCCCTGCGGGTCGGCGTCGTCAACCGCGAGCGCGAAGCGACGCCCGAGACGCCGACCTGGAACGTCGTGATCATCACGACGGGCATCGCACGGCGCTGGTTCGAGGACAACCTGATCACCGCCCGCGACACGCTGGTCGTGGACGAGATTCACCAGACCTCGGCCGAGCTCGAGCTGTGTCTGGCCCTCGGCAAGCGCGCGGGGTGCCGGTTCATCTGGCTCTCGGCGACCGTCGATCCGAGCGTCTACGCCACCTATCTCAGCTCGGCTCAAGTGCTCGAGACCCGGGCGTTCGATCCCGCCAAGGCGGCGGGCGTGCACGTCGTGGCGCAGCGGCCGCTCGAGTTCCTGGACGAGCGGTTCATCAAGCGCATCATCCGCGAAGGCCGCGGAGTGGCGGTGTTCGTGCCGACGCGGGCCGAGGTGGAACAGATCGCGGGGGAGCTGGGTGACCGCTGGCAGGCGCTCGCGACCGCGTTCTACCACGGGGGCGAGCCGATTCGCGTGATCCGGCCGTTTCTGGATGGCTCGGTGCCCCGACCCTTTCTCCTCGCCATGACGGCGGCCGGGCAGTCGGCGCTCAACATCCCCGGACTCGACACCGTCGTCATCTACGACGCCCGCTACGCCAACGTCGTAGAGCGGGGTCGGAACGTCCTCACCCGGCTGTACCTCGGCGCCAACGAGATTCTCCAGATGGCCGGCCGCGTGCACGGCCGGGTGGAGAACGGGCAGGTGCATATCCTGACAGACCGGGACTTGGCCTTCGACGCGTTGCGACCCGCCGCACCCGAGTTCCAGGTCGCCGGGGACGCCGAGCGCGTCGCGATCACGTGCGCCGCCCTGGGCGTGGATGCGCAGGACCTCGACCTCCCCGTACCGCTCGATCGGCGCGCGTACCGGGACGCCGTCCACCTCCTCACCGATCGCGGCCTGATCGAGGGTGGGCGGCTGACGAGCTACGGCCGCGAGGTCGAAGCCATGCCGGTCGAGCGGCCGTTCGGCGAGCTGCTCTACCACGCCGACGCCCGGCTTGCACCGGTCGTTGCGGTGTGCGCGAACATCGATTCGCTCCACCGCATGACGCGGGAAGAGCGCAATCTCACCGGCCTGACCGTGTCGGGAAGCGATCATCTCACGAGCTATAACGTGTACGCCGAGGCGGTGAACAAGCACGCCTATCTCGGCGAGGTGTACGGCCTGCCGCGGCACCTGTTCGGCGACGGCATCGACAGCTGGGCGGAAGGGCGCGGCGTGCTCGTCAAGGTGATTGAAGACGTCGCGCTCGGGATGGCGTCGGTGTACCGGCAGCTCGAGCTGCCGCTGCCGGAGAAGCTGCCCTACGCCGACGATCGCGTCCTCGCCGCGTTCGCGGACCTCATGGCGAAGGTGATGCCGTTCGACCTCGTGATCGACGAGGAGACGGTGGACGGGCGGGAAGCCCGGGTCAGCCGGGGGTCGATGTGCGGCAGCTGGGGCGCGATCGCGGGCACCCTGCGCTACTTCGCCGACCGGTTCGGTGTCCCGCGCGCCGGCATCGAAGGGACCCAGATTCCGGAGCGGTTGGTCCGCCGCTACGCCCGCCGTGGCGAGCCGGACGTCGCGTTCGAGCGCAACCGGCGCCGGGCGGGGCTGATGGCGGTTCGGACGGCGACGTACTTCGGCTTTCTACTCGAGCGGGACGCCGAGCCGTTGCCCGATCCCTTTCCGGCCGAGCTCGCGCCGGCCGCACGCTCCGCGCTCGTGAACGCGCTCCTCGCTGGGGCCACGCCGCATCCCGATCAGGCGCGAATACGCCGCGCGCTGGAGCGGCTCGACTTCTACTGGCGGCGCTCGGGTGGGCGGCTCGCCGTGGCGGACCGCGCCGAGATCGCCGCCCGCATCGCCGGGGAGGTCGAGCGCGTAGGATCATGGGATGAGTTCCTCGAGACACGCATCGTTTTCGATGTCGACGCGCTCATTCCGGCACCGGCCCGGGCGGCGCTCGAGGCCCTGCCGGCCTCGGTGCACCTGTTCGGCGACCGAGTCCCCTTGGAGTACGCGATCGAGCAGGGCGGGGGGGTGGTGCGGCTGCGACTCAAGGAGGGCCAGGCGCGGCGCCTCCGGGAGGCGGACCTGCCGCCGCTCGACCGGCCGGCCCGATTCACGGTGTTGCGGGGGAAACGGGAGGCCGTGAGGGCCGATACCATCGCCGATCTGCAGCGCCAGCTCAGCGGGCTGCCGAAGGCGGACCGCCAGCGCCTGGTCCGGGGTGGCCGGAGAGGCCGCCGGCGGTAGCGGTGTGACGTACTGGGCTTTCGCGGGTCTACTACTATGGAGTGATGCTGAATGAAACCTTGGACTCGATCCATCCTCTTGCTCATAGCCGAGCACCGCAGGGGCGTATGACTCCTCGAGAAAAAGCCGTGTCGTCTCTTCCCTCGTCGCCGTTCACTCCCTTGGGCCAAGCCGTCATGGACTCGCTCAGCGACGGCGTGGCGGTGTTCGACTCGTATGGGCGGCTCGTCTACGTCAACGAGCAGGCCAGACGCACCGCCGGGATCGATGGGGATCTGGCGAGCCAGCGGATCGACGCATTGCGTCCCCAACTGATCGCGCTTGGCGGCCGCCCCGCGACGCTGCGCTCGGGCGGCGCGACGCTGGGCGAGGCCGTGTTCCTGCCGGCGAGCGACCCGGCGCCCACGCTCGCCGAGCGCGAGCGCCAGGCGATCGTGGACACGCTGCACGTCACGAGCGGCCGCCTGGCCGAGACGGCGCGCCGGCTCGGCATCAGCCGCACGACCCTATGGCGGCGGCTCAAAGCGTACGGGTTGCGTCCCACCAACGGGCGTTCCAGCTCCTCGCGCTAGACATCCTGGCGTCTCCGGAGCACCGGGCCTAGCTTCCCCGCTCCTGCTGTGCCGCGGGAGCCATGGCCGCCACACCCCACACGATCGAAGAGTACGTCCGCTGGTCGGACGTGGATTTCGCCGGGATCATCCGCTACGGCGCGTATCTCCGGCTTTTCGAAATCGCCGAGACGGAGCTGTTCCGCGCCGCCGGGCTCGCCTATGGCGACGTGTTCGACCGGTACGACGTCTGGTTTCCACGGGCCGCCATCCATAGCGAGTTCTACCGGACCGCGCGGCTCGACGATCGGCTGCGCGTCGCCGCCTACGTGGCGCGTGTCGGCACCAAGTCCCTCACCCTGAACTTCGACGTCGTGCGGGACGCGCCGCTTGGGCTCGGCGCAGGCGGCTATCAGGTGCTCGTCTGCGTCGAGCGCGAGACGCTCCGGCCTCGCGCGCTGCCTCCCGGAGTCGTGGAAGCGTTGCGTCCGTACACGCTCACGCTGGAAGCGGCGCGCGCGACGCTCGGAGTCGCCGCGCCCTGAGGGCGATCGCCTTCCTCGGGCTCATCGCGGCGTGCAGCCGTGAGGCGCGCCAGCGGCCGGGGACCTTGTACGCCCGCGTGAGCTGGCCTCCGCACGACACCGCCCGCATCGCCCTCCGCGTCGAGGCGCATCGCTGCGGCCACGGTGCCGATGTGCTCATTCAGGGCATCTCGGGCGGTG
>JBGPIJ010000039.1:0-14463 GCA_041484865.1 Gemmatimonadota bacterium | reverse complement strand
GTCCGTGCCCCCCTCCCCAGCAGCCCAGCGCGCACCCGTTGCTCCGGGGGGCACGGACACCGCTGCCGTCGAGACCGCCGAGGACCGGCTCCGCAAGAAGTCCACCCCGCTCGTGCGCAAGATCGCGGCCGAGCACCAGGTGGACATCGCCCGCGTGCCGGGCACCGGCATCGCGGGTCGGGTGACGAAGCAGGACATCCTCGGGTTCATCGAGCGGGCTGAGCCGCTCGCTCCGGCGCCCTCCCCCGGCGCCGTACCCACTCCGTTCGCTCCCGCCGCGCCGCTTCCCGTGGTTTCGCACCCGGTGGTCGAGCCCTGGCCCGGAGACCGGGTGGAGCCGTTCTCCAAAATCCGCAAGATCACCGCGGACCATATGGTCACGTCCCGCCGCATCTCGGCGCACGTGACGAGCTTCTTCGAGGTGGACTACACCCGGGTGGCCGAACTGCGCGCCACGCACAAGGCGTCCTACGCCGAGCGCGGCGTGAAGCTCACCTTCCTGCCGTTCATCGCGAAGGCGTGCGCCGACCAGCTGCGCAAGCATCCGGTGGTGAACGCGGCGGTTTCGGGCGATCAGATCATCTATCGGGCGGACGTGAACATCGGGATCGCCGTTGCGCTCGACTGGGGCCTCATCGTTCCCGTCGTCAAGCACGCGGACGAGCTGTCCCTGATAGGGCTGGCGCGCGCGTTCAACGATCTCGGGGAGCGGGCGCGCACCAAGAAACTCTCCCCCGACGACATCCAGCGCGGTACGTTCACCATTACGAACCCCGGCGTGTTCGGCTCGTACGCCGGCGTGCCGATCATCAATCAACCGCAGGTCGCGATCCTTGGCGTGGGCACGATCGAGCGCCGGCCCAAGGTCGTCACGCTTCCGGGGGGAGCGGAGGCGCTCGCGATTCGGACGATGGGCATCCTGTCCATGTCGTACGACCACCGAGTCGTGGACGGGGCGGATGCGGATCGGTTCCTGGCGGACGTGAAAGCCCTGCTGGAGGATTTCCCGGAGGGAGTCGTATGACGATGCCGCGAGTGCTCACCGCGTCGCGCGTGCGGGTGCCGGCGACGAGCGAGGCCGATTACTTTGCGACCCTGCGGCAGCTCGGCCAATACGCCGCCGCGCGCGGGCAGCGCATCTGGGTGTTTCGGAGCGCGAAGGACCCGCAGCTCTTCATCGAGTTTTCCGAGAGTCCGACTGAGATGTCCCATCGCGCCCAGGCGTCGCGCTTGCCCGAGGAGCTCAAGTTGGAAAAACAATTGCAGGGCCTCGCGACCTACGCTCCCGATGCCTGGGAGCTCTGGACCGAAGTGTCGCTCGCGGCACCGCCGGACGCCTGAGGCTCCGGCCCTCCCGTGGCGCGGCGCGCGATCGTGGTGAACGGCGATACCTGGGAGGTCTATCCCTCGGGCCGCGTCACGGTCTACGACAAAGACCAGTTCGGGCTCGAGTTCGAGCATGGTACCGGCCCGGAGCGCAGGCGCCGCTTCACGCGCTATTCACCGCTCGGCAGCCGCGTGCCCGACGCCTCGTTCGCCGAGCTGTCGGAACGGGAGCTGCACGCGCTGTTCGACCAGTCGCAGCCTGCCTGGACATCCCCGGAGGGATCCTACGGCGCACGTTGACCTGCATTGTCATTCCACCGCGTCGGACGGTGAGTGCCCGCCGGCCGAGGTGGCGCGCCACGCTGGGGAAGTGGGCCTGTCGGCGATCGCGCTGACCGATCACGACACGACCGACGGTGTCGAGGAGGCCACGCGCGCGGGCGCGGGAGTCGGGCTGCGCGTGATCTGCGCGTGCGAGTTCAGCACTCGCGCGCCCTGGGGCGAGATGCACGTTCTCGGATACTTCCTCGACCCGCAGGATGCGCGGCTCCAGGAATTCCTAGTGGGGACGCGCGCCGCCCGCCGGCGCCGCGGCGAGCAGATGGTGGAGAAACTGCGCCGGCTCGGGATCGCGATCGATCTCGCCGACCTCGAGGCGCAGGTCGGGGGTGGCGCCGTGGGCCGGCCCCACGTCGCGCGCGCGCTGGTCGAGCGTGGCGTGACCGCCGATATCAACGAGGCCTTCGAACGATTCCTCGGCAAAGGCCGGCCCGCCTACGTAGAGAAGCCGCTTCCGAATTTGAGCCGCGTCACCGCGCTCATTCACGAAGTGGGCGGGCTCGCGGTGGCGGCCCATCTCGGGGACCGGGGGACCGAAGCGCAGATCCGGCAGTTCGTTGAGCAAGGGCTGGACGGCGTGGAAGTGCGTCATCCCAGCCACTCGCTCGCGGCCGAGGCCCGGCTCTCGGGCGTCGCCGCGCGGCTGGGGCTCGCCATCACGGGCGGGTCGGATTGGCACGGCGAAACCGCATTCGGCAACTCACACGCGGCACTCGGCGGGCTCGACATTCCGCTCGAGTGGCTGGAGCGGCTCGAGGCCCGGCGTGAGCCGGCCGGAAAGGGAAGCGTATGAGTGATTTGCTGCCGGTCGGCGCGAAGGCCCCGACCTTCACCGCTGCGGCGTCGGACGGCCAGACCTATCGCCTCACCGACGTGCTCAAGACGCGGCACGTGGCGCTCGTCTTCTATCCGGGAAACGACACCCCTGGCTGAAACCGTCAACTCTCCGCCGTGCGCGACGAGATGACCCTGTTCACCACGCGAGGCATCCAACCCTTCGGCGTCAATCCGGCTGGGCTGGAGAGTCACGCGCGCTATGTGAAGAAGATGAACTTCAATTTCCCCCTGCTCTCGGATCCCGATCGCGAGATCGCCCGCGCGTATCGCGCCTTGAAGGATGACGGCGTGGGCATTCAGCGCTCCGTCTACGTCGTGCGGCGCGACGCTACGATCGCCTTCGCCGAGCGGGGCGCGCCGCCGGTCGGCGAGATCGTCGCCGCCGTGGAATCACCGCCCGCGGGCCGTGCCTCCTGACTTTCGCGGCAAAACGGTCCTCGTCACGGGGGTCGGCCGAGTCGGTCAGATCGGTCACGCGGTCGCGGCCGCGTTCGGACGAGCCGGGGCGAGTCTCGTCATCGCGGACCTGCACGCCGCCACCCTCGCCGAACGCGTCCGGGAGCTCGCCGCCCAGGGAGTCACCGTCCGCGGGTCGGCGGGCGACCTGACGACGCCCGACGCCGCGCGCCGTGCGGTGGCGGTCGCGACGGAGCAGCTCGGCGGGCTCGACGCCGCAGTCAACGTCGCGGGCGGTTTCACATACTCGGGATCGGTGCTCGACGTGACTCCCGACACGCTCGACCGAGAGCTGGCGATCAACCTGAAGAGCGCGTTCTACGTGTCGCAGGCGGCGATCCCCGCGCTGCTGGCGCGCGGCGGCGGGGCGGTCGTCAATTTCGCGTCGAATGCCGTGCTCCAGCCCCAGGGCGGGATGGCGCCCTACATCGCCGCGAAATCCGCCGTCCTCGGGCTCACCCGCGCCCTGGCCAGCGAGTTTGCCGACCGGGGCATCCGCGTGAATGCCGTCGCGCCCGGCACGATGCGCACCGCCGACAATCTCGCCCAGATGAAGGACGCGAAGGTGCGCTGGGTGGATCTTGAGGATCTCGTGACCGCAGTGCTGTTTCTCGCGAGTGACGAAGCCAAGGCGATCTCAGGCGAGGTTCTGCCGGTCGCGGGCGGAGGGCATTAGTCGTGTCGCTCGCCGGCCGCCGCGCGCTCGTCACGGGCGCCGGTCGCCGGGTGGGGCGGGCGATCGCCGTGGGGCTCGCGCGCGCAGGGTGTGATGTCGCCGTCCATTATCATGCGTCGCCTGCCGACGCGGAGGCCACCGCGCGGGACATCCGGTCCGCGGGTCGCCGGGCCGAGCTGCTGGACGCCGATCTGCGCGACGCTCGGGCCGCGCGCGGCCTGGCCGACCGGGCCGCGGCGGCGCTCGGCGGCCTCGAGATCCTCGTCAATTCCGCCGCCATCATGGTGCGCCAGCCGGTCGAGGCGATCACCCCCGAAAGCTGGGATGAGACGCTCGATCTGAACGTGCGCGCCAGCTTCTTCGTGGCGCAGGGAGCGATCGCGCATCTGCGAGCCGCGCACGGTCGCATCATCAACATCGCCGACGTCGCGGCGTTCGAGCCGTGGCCCGAGTACGTGGCGCACTGCGTGAGCAAGGCCGCCGTCGTCATGCTGACGAAGGGCCTGGCGCTCGCCCTCGCTCCCGATATCACCGTGAACGCGGTGGCGCCCGGAGCGGTCCTCGTGCCGGAATCCTGGGACGCCCGCGCACGCCAGCAGCTCGTCGAGAGCACGCCGCTCAAGCGGCTCGGTAGCCCCGAGGACGTGGTCCGGGCCGTGTGCTACTTGCTCGACGGCGGTGACTACGTCACCGGCACGACCCTCATCGTGGACGGCGGGCGCTTGATTCGATGAGCGAGGCCGCGACGATGCGGGACGTGATCGTGATCGGCGGCGGATGCTACGGCACCTTCTACGCGGGACAACTCGCCAAGGCGCGGGAACGGGGCAAGGCCGAGTTTCGAAACGTCGTGATCGTGGATCGGGCCGTCGCGTGCCGGGCGCGCCGCGAGCTGGGGGAGGCGGGGGACCGGGAGTTCGTGGTGAGTGAGTGGACCGCATTCTTCGACGCGTTCCTCGGCGCCGCCGTTCCGGCCCGGCCTGGCGAGCCCCAGGACTACATCGTGCCGTCGCCGCTCATGCCGCACCTCATGTTCGAGTGGGTGCTGCGGCGCGCGCGCGCCCGCTGGCCCGAGCGGCCGGTCTCGGTCGAGCCGGTCCCCGGCACGCTCGACACGCCGTACGATCGTACCGGGCCGGACGGCACGCGCTATGTCTCGTTCGCCGACTGGATCTGCCCCACGCACTGCATCGAGCCCGCGGTCTGTCCCGCGATCGGCCGCGACCGCGATTGGGAGATGGCGGACGCCCTCCGGGCGCTCGCCGCGCGCACCCGCAGCGCGGGGGAGCCGGTGAGCGGACCGGCGCTGTTCGTATGCCGCCACCACGTGTTCGGCGTGGGCACGTTCGCGGTGGACGCGGTGCTCGCGGGCGACGAGATCGTGAAGGCGGCGGGCGCGACCGGCGCGGCAGCGGCGGTGCTCGTCGGCACCATCAGCTCGTGCCATGGCGCGGTGAATCTGATAAAACTGGGGGCGGGAACAGGCAATAAGGGGCGGTAAGGGGCGGTAAAGGGCGGTCATGGGCCGCGGCGGCGATTTCTACCGCCCTTTACCGCCTGTTCCCGCCCATTACCGCCCTTTTTCAGGCCTGAAACCCCCGGTCGTTCTATTATTAGTGGAAGAGAGGACACCGAGGTCATGACCGAACGTGCCGTCACCGAATACCAGGTGATCATCGTGGGCGCGGGCCCCGCCGGGCTGTGCGCGGGATTGTACGCGGGCCGGGGCATGCTCAAGGCGCTCGTGATCGAGCGGGGCGCGCCCGGCGGCGAGCTGCTCAATACCGATCTCATCGAGGACTACATCGGCTTCGAGAGCGTCAAAGGTTGGGATCTCGCCCAAAAAATGGCGGGACACGCCAAGAAGTTCGGTGCGGAGATCCTGACGGACACGGTCGAGAGCATCAGGCGGTTGCCCGATGGCGCCTTCGAAGTGATGACGGCGCGCGGGCAGGTCTTCCGGGCGCCGGCCGTGATCCTCACCGCCGGCGGGACGCCGGTGAAGCTCGGCGTGCCGGGAGAAAAGGAATACGCGGGGCAGGGGGTCTCCTACTGCGCCGTCTGCGACGGCGCGTTCTTCAAGGGCGAAGTGCTCGCCGTCGTGGGCGGCGGCGACGCCGCCGTGGAAGAGGCGGAATACCTGACGCGCTACGCCAGCAAGGTCTACATCGTGCACCGCCGCGATCACTTCCGCGCCTCGAAGATTATTCAGGAGCGGGCCCTCGCCAATCCCAAGATTGAGGTCGTCTGGAACAAGCGCGTCGTCGAGGTCGTGGGCGGAACCGACGGCGACGTGCGCGGCGTGCGCCATCTCGAGCTGGAAGACACGGTGACCGGCGCGCGGTCGAGCCTGCCGGTCGGCGGTGTGTTCATCTTCGTGGGGTTCAAGCCCAACTCCGGCCTGGTGAAGGAGCACTTCAAGCACGACGCGAACGGATACATGGTCACGGACGAGCGCATGATGACGTCGATTCCGGGTCTGTTCGCCGCGGGTGACGTGCGCAGCCAGCTCACGCGCCAAATCACGACCGCGGTCGGCGACGCGACCACCGCTGCGATCGCGGTCGAGAAGTACCTCGCCGCGCTGCGGGAGCGCGAGAAGGCAACCGCGGTCCGATGAATGTGGTGCGGATTCCGAACGGGCAGTTCATGGAGAACAGTTACCTGCTCATCGATGAGCCGTCGGGGGAATGTGCCGTCATCGATCCCGGGGAGGAGGCGGGACTCGTCGAACGTCAGCTCGCCGCGGCGGGCGTCCAGGCCGTCGCCATCTGGCTGACGCACGCGCACATCGATCACGTCCTCGGCGTGCCCGACCTCAAACGCGTGACCGGCGCGCCCGTCTACCTCCACCCGGCCGACCGGCTCTTGTACGACCACCTGGTGGAACAGGCAGCGGCCTTCGGCATGCGCGCCGACCCCCTGCCGCCGCCGGACCGGGCTCTCGAGCCCGGCGCCACGCTCACGGTCGGCCGGCTCGCGTTCCAGGTCCGCCATACTCCCGGCCATTCGCCCGGCGGCGTCTCATTTGTTGGGCCCGGCGTCGTCTTCACGGGGGATGTGCTGTTCCAGGACTCGATCGGCCGCACCGATCTGCCGGGTGGGGACATGGACGCCCTGATCCGCGGCATCGAGCGGGAGTTGCTCACCCTGCCCGACGACACCATCGTGTACAGTGGACATGGACCCGAGACCACCATCGGACGCGAGCGGCGCCACAACCCCTTCCTCAACGGGGCCGGCCGCCTCGCCTAGCGAGCGGCCGACGTGCCTGCGGTGCGGTGCGGAGGTGCGGCCGAAGCCATGGGGTTGTAAGAATCCCTGTCCGGTCTGCGGGTTCATCTATCCCCTGGGAGACTGCTCTGACTGAACGCGCTCCATGGGGGTGAGTCACCTCCTCGCGCTGGCGCTGCTCGTGATCGATACCGTGGTTCGCGCGTGGCGCATCCAGCTCGCCGTCTGGGCGGCGGGCGGCACCCTCGCCTTCCAAGACGCCGTCCGCTTGAACCTCTACGGTGAAGCGGCGTCGACCGTTACCCCGAACCGCCTGGGCGGGGAGCCGGCGCGCTTCCTCGGGCTGAACGAGGCGAAGGTGCGCCCCGTGCGGAGCATCGTCGCGATCGGTGTCGAAGTGGCGACCGAGTGGCCGGTCTTTGCCCTGCTTGCGGGGGCGCTGATCGCGTACTACGTCCCCGACTGGCACGTCGAGGCGCGACACTGGCTGCGGCGCCACCGGGCCGGTGAGCTGCTCGTGATCGAGTTGATCGTACTCCTGATTCTCGCCGTCATTTACCTGCTCCAGCGACTGGCGCGGTCGGGCAGGATCCGCCACCGCGTGCGCCGCCAGTGGCGGGTCGCCCTCGCGCACGTGCAGCGCGCGCCCATTTGGGCCCTCGGGGTGGGGGCGCTCCTTACCGCGGTCAGCGTCGCGGCGCGCGCGCTGATTCTCCCCGCCCTCGCCTGGAACATGCCGGACCGGCCGCCCTTCGCGCAGATGTTCTTCGGCGCGCTCATCCTGATCCATGCGCCGCTCGTCGTGCCGCTGCCGTCGGGAGGCGGGGGCATCGAGGTCGCGTTCCTGTCGGGATTCGCCGGCGATTTCGGCGACCACCCGGTGACGATGCTTCTGTTGTGGCGCTTCTACACGACGATCCTCCTCTCCGTGCTGGGCGGCTACGTGCTGATCCGCACAGTCGGCTATCGAGCGGCGACCGAGCTGTTCAAGATCGGATGGGTCCGACGAGCCAAGGAGGCGCAAAAGTGACGGAACCCCGAGTGCGCCCGCTGCCGGTGGACGGGGCGGGGCCGGAGGTCCGGCCGATCTTCGAGACTTATGTACGGGAGCGCGGCAACGTGCCGAATATGTTTCGGACCGTCGCCGTGCGGCCGCGACATCTCCAGACGATGATCGCCCACTTTCGCACGGTGATGAACGAGGGCACCGTTCCCGCGCTCCTGAAGGAGCTCCTGTGGGTCCGCATCTCGCACCAGAACCGCTGCCGCTACTGACTCAACTCCCACACCGTCTTGGCAAGACGGCACGGAGCGAGCGAGGCGCTGCTTGCCGCGCTCCAGGACGCGGGGCCGGTGGATCCGCTCGACGCGCTGGAGCCGGGATGGCGCGCCGCCCTGGCGTACGCCGACGCGATCCACGCGCATGGGGAGGATACGCCCCAGGAGATCTACGCGCCGCTCGCGGCGGTCTGGGACGAAGGCCAAATCGTCGAGATCACCATGGTGATCGGGATGACGGAGTACTTCAACCGGTTCAATAACGCTCTACGGGTAGAGCCGACAAAGTGAATATCTATTCCCTCGGTTCCTATAGATTGGTTGGCGTATGGCTGACTCCTGGTTGGATACTGACGGCCCTCGCAGCGAGCTGAGCGGTACGCGTCTGGAGCGCGATCCCCTGGGCGAGCTCGCCGTCCCGTCCGGCGCGCTGTACGGCATCCAGACCGAGCGGGCGCGCCGCAACTTCCCCATCTCGCACCTCCTGCCGCTGGCGCCGTTCGTCGACGCAGTCATCGCGATCAAGAAGGCGGCGGCGCTCACGCACCGGGAGACCAAGCGCCTCGACGCAAAGCTCGCCGACGCGATCGTGCGGGCCGCCGACGAGGTCCTGGGCGGCGCCCACCGCGATCAGTTCGTCGTCGATCCGTACCAGGCGGGAGCCGGCACGTCCCACCACATGAACTGCAACGAAGTGCTCGCGAATCGGGCCAACGAGCTGCTCGGCGGCGGGCGGGGCACGTACACGCCGGTCCATCCCAATGATCACGTCAACATGGCGCAGTCCACGAACGACGTGATCCCGACGGCGATCCGTCTGGCGGCGCTGGTACGGCTCCCGGGGTTGCTCGCCGTGCTCGATCGCCTCAGCCGGGCGTTCCTCGCGAAGGGCGAGGCGTTCGACCCCGTGCTCAAGTCGGGACGCACGCATCTACAGGATGCGACGCCGATCCGGCTCGGCCAGGAGTTCACGGCGTACGGCCACGTCATCGCGCGCCGCGCGGAGCAGCTCGCACGGGCCGCCGATCCGTTGCGCGATCTGGGAATCGGTGGCAGCGCGGTCGGGACCGGATTGAACGTCGAGCCCCGGTATCCCGGCCTGATGGTCGAGCACCTGCGGACGATCACGGGGCTCGAGCTGCGGGAAGGGAAGGATCGCGTGCAGCTCATGCAGTCGCTGGGCGACGCGACGGGATTCTCGGGCGCGCTCCGCACCTATGCCGTCGACCTCGGGAAAATCGCCAGCGATATCCGCCTCCTCGCGTCGGGACCGAGGACGGGACTCGCGGAGATCGTCCTGCCGGCCGTGCAGCCGGGATCGAGCATCATGCCGGGGAAGGTGAATCCCTCGATCGCGGAAATGGTGAACATGGTCTGCTACCAGGCGATGGGGAACGACGCGACGATCGCGATCGCGGCCGAGGCGGGACAGCTCGAGCTGAACGTGATGATGCCCGTGATCGCGCACAACCTGCTCTTCACGATGGAGCTGCTCACCAACGCGAGCCGCGTCTTCGCGGAACGCTGCGTCGAAGGGCTCGAGGCCGACGGCGCGCAATGCGCGTACTGGCTCGAGCGCAGCCCGGCGATCGTGACCGCGCTGGCGCCCCGCATCGGCTATGCCGAAGCCGCGCGGCTCGCCAAGGAAGCGGTCGCGAACAACATGAGCGTGCGCCAGCTCGTACGCGAAAAGGGACTGCTGACCGAGGAGGAGCTGGACGACCTGCTGGATCTCCGTGCGATGACCGAATTGGGAGTGCCGGGCGCGCGCAGGCCGCGACAGCGCTAGTGAGGTGAGCTCCTTCCGGTGGAGGAAGGTGTTTACCAGGGGGATGGACGGTGGCGGGGCCTTATTCTGGGCTTACTCGTGGAGTCCCATTGATACCCGACAGGGTGCGTCGCATATTGTGGCATGCGCATCACGACGTGGGGTGAATACGGGCTGATCGTATCCCTCAGCTTGGCCCGGCGGGCGGGGGAGGGCCCGGTGGCTGCCCGTGAGCTTGCCGAGTTGGAGAAGCTCCCCCACGACTATGTCGAGCAAATTCTGCTGCGCCTGCGGCGCGCGGGGCTGGTCGAATCGGCCCGCGGCGCGAAGGGCGGCTACCAACTCGCCCGTGCACCCGAAGCGGTTACCGTCAAAGACGTGATCGCCGCTTCCGAACACGTCACCTTCGAAGTCAACTGCGATGCCCACCCGGTGGATCCGCATCGATGTAGCCGGGACGCGTCGTGCAGCATCCGGCCCGTGTGGCGTATGCTCGAGCAGCGGATCAACGAGCTGCTCTCGAGCATCTCCCTCGCCGACTTGACGCACGACGAGCAAGCGGTCTATCAGATCGCCGGGGTCATGATCGGGAACTAGTCTCGCCCGCATATTGTTTTTTTGGTCCCAAACCCGACAGGGCACGTCGGGTTTGCACCTGTTTGGAGGCTCATGTGAATTACGCGCATCCGGAGGTGCTCGTCTCGACCGACTGGGTCGCCGCGCACCTTCACGATCCGAGCATTCGCCTGATCGAAGTGGACGTCGACACGACCGCCTACGACTCCGGTCACGTCGAGGGCGCCGTGGGGTGGAACTGGCAGTCGCAGTTGAACGATCGGCTCCGGCGCGACATCCCCGACGCCCCCGCGTTCGCGAAGCTGATGAGCGACGCCGGTGTCACGCCGAAGACTACGGTCGTGCTCTACGGCGACAACAACAACTGGTTCGCGGCGTTTGCGTTCTGGCTCCTGCAGCTATACGGACATAAGAATGCGAAGCTGATGAACGGCGGCCGCGCCAAGTGGGTCGCGGAACAGCGGCCGCTCGGTGCCACGGCGACGCGCGTCACGCCCACCAACTACCCCGTGCCGAAGCGCGCCAACGCCGCGCTGCGCGCCAAGCGCCCCGAAGTCGAGCGGGCACTGCGCGGCAAGCAGGTCGGGCTCGTGGACGTGCGTTCGCCCGCCGAATACGTCGGTGACATCATTGCGCCCCCGGGGATGACGGAGACTGCGCAGCGCCCCGGACACATCCCCGGCGCGCGCAACATTCCGTGGTCGCAGGCCGTCGCTCCGGATGGCACCTTCAAGCCGCGCGAAGAGCTGGAGCGCCTGTATCGCCAGGCCGGGGTCTTGGACAAGGGTGAAGTGATCGCGTACTGCCGTATCGGCGAGCGGTCGAGCCACACCTGGTTCGCCCTCAAGTATCTGCTCGGCGTGGCCAAGGTGCGGAATTACGACGGCTCGTGGACGGAGTGGGGGAACCTGGTCGGCGCGCCGATCGCGAAGGGGACGGAGCCGTGAGGACCGTGACGGACGGAGTGGGGCAGAGACGGAAGGAGACGGACGGAGTTTTCGTCGAGCCGGTCCTGTGGCGGCTCGTCGGCAACACGCCGCTTGTGCCTCTTCCGTCCCTGTCCGACTCTGTCCGCCCCCGTCCGTCCGTCTTCCTCAAGGCCGAATGGTTCAACCCCGGCGGCAGCGTGAAAGACCGCCCGGCGTTGTTCATCTTGCGCGACGGCGTCGCGCGCCGCGCGCTGCCGGCAAAGCGGCTGCTCGATGCGACGAGCGGTAACACCGGCGTCGCCTACGCGATGCTCGGCGCGGCGGCGGGGATCGGGATCACCTTGTGCGTGCCCGCGAACGCGAGTCCGGAGCGGAAGGCGCTGCTCCACGCCTACGGAGCGGAGGTCCTCTATACCGATCCGCTCGAGGGCACTGACGGCGCGATCCGCCGCGCTCGCGAGCTCGCCGCGCGCGAACCCGAGCGTTTCTGGTACGCGGACCAGTACAACCACCCCGCCAATCCCCACGCGCACGCCGTCACGACCGCCGAGGAGATCTGGCGGCAGACCGAAGGACGGGTGACCCGACTGGTGGCGGGCCTCGGCACGACCGGGACGCTCATGGGCACGGGACGACGGCTGCGCGAGCTGAACCCGAGCATCGAGCTCGTCGCCGTCCAGCCGGACGGGCCGTTCCACGGACTCGAAGGGTTGAAGTACCTCGCCACCGCGATCGTGCCCGGGATCTACGATGCATCGCTTCCCGACCGGACCGAGTTCGTTGCCACCGAAGCGGCGGACGACATGGTCCGACGGCTTGCGAGTGAGGCCGGGCTCTTCGTGGGATGGTCCACAGGCGCAGCGGTGGTCGCTGCCGAACGGCTCTCGACCGCCCCTGACCGCCCCCGATCGCCTTCGACCGCCCTGACTGTCGTGATCGGCCCCGATTCGGGGATGCGCTACTTGAGCGAGATCCTCCGGCTGGCGGGGAACGCCCCATGATGCTCGTGCTCGAGGCCCAACAGCTCGCCGCGATCCGGAAGCACGGGGAGACCGACTACCCCGCGGAGGCGTGCGGGCTCATGGGCGGGACCGCGGATGGCGATCGCGTGCTCGTGACGCGGCTCGTCCCGCTCTCGAACACGCGCACCGATTCGGCACACAACCGCTATCTCATCGATCCCGACGCGTTCCGTCGCGCCCAGGCCGAGCTCGACGCCGCGGGAATCGAGATCGTGGGCGTCTACCACTCACACCCCGATCACCCGCCCGAGCCGTCGCTGTTCGACCGGGAACATGCGTGGCCGCGGATGAGCTATGTGATCGTCGGGGTGGCGCGCGGCCGTGCCGGCGACGCCCGGAGCTGGCGCCTGGCCGACGATCGCTCGGCGTTTCACGAGGAACCCATCACGTTGCAAGAACGGAAGGTCGCATGGCAGTCACCGTCCTGATCCCTACGCCGCTGCGCCCGTTCGTCGGCGGGAAGGACGCCGTCGAGCTCGAGGCGGGCAACGTGCGCGAGCTGCTGCAGCGACTCACGCGGGAGCACGCCGATCTCGGGAAGCACCTGTTCGCCGAGGATGGCCGGCTCCGCAGCTTCGTCAATGTCTACGTCAACGACCGGGATATCCGGCAGCTCGCCCAGCAGGACACGCGCGTCGCCGCCGGTGACACGGTCTCGATCATCCCGAGCATCGCAGGAGGAACGGCGGTGGCCGAAGCGCTACCCAAGCTGTCCCACGAAGAGGTGCTACGCTATTCCCGCCATCTGATTCTTCCGGACGTCGGAATGCAGGGCCAACGGAAGTTGAAGGCGGCGCGCGTGCTGCTCGTCGGGGCCGGCGGTCTCGGGTCGCCCGCGGCCCTGTACCTGGCCGCCGCGGGCGTGGGCACGATCGGGCTCGTGGATTTCGATGTCGTCGACACGACCAATCTGCAGCGTCAGATCCTGCACGGGACGGCGACGGTCGGCGTATCGAAGCTCGAATCGGCGCGGCAACGGATCGAGGATCTCAATCCGAACGTGCAGGTCGAGATGTTCGAGACGCGGCTCACCTCGGAGAACGCCCTCGACATCATTCGGGAGTTCGACGTGGTCGCGGACGGCACCGACAATTTCGCCACCCGCTACCTCGTCAACGACGCCTGCGTGTTGCTCGGCAAGGCGAACGCGTACGGATCGATCTTCCGGTTCGAAGGGCAGGCGTCGGTGTTCTATGCCAAAGAGGGGCCCTGCTACCGCTGCCTGTACCCGGAGCCCCCGCCGCCCGGACTCGTGCCATCGTGCGCGGAGGGCGGAGTGCTCGGCGTCCTCCCCGGGATTGTGGGGTCGATTCAGGCGCTCGAGACGATCAAGCTCGTCGTCGGTATCGGTGAGACCTTGATCGGGCGGCTGCTCCTGTTCGACGCGCTGCGGCTCAGGTTCCGGGAGCTGAAGCTCGAGAAGGACCCGGATTGCCCGGTGTGCGGTCGCCATCCGACCGTCACGTCCCTCATCGACTATGAGGCGTTCTGCGGCGTGACCGCCGAACCGGTGGTCGAGGGCGCCGAGGTCACGGCGCTCGATCTGAAGGAAGAACTCGACGCCGGCAAGCCGATTGTGCTGCTCGACGTGCGGGAGCCGCACGAGTACGAGATCGCGAGCATCGCCGGCGCGAGGCTGATTCCGCTCGGCGAGCTGCCGGAGCGGCTCAACGAGCTGGACGACCACGCGGAAATCGTGACGCATTGCCACCACGGCGCACGGGCCGCCAGGGCGCTCGAGATCTTGCGAGCGGCCGGGTACTCGAGGGCGCGGATGCTGCGGGGCGGCATCGACGCGTGGGCGGTGAACGTGGATCCGGAAATGCCCAGATACTAAAGGCGACGGAAAGACGGAAAGACGGAAAGACGGAAGGGGATGAACTCAAAGGCCCGGTGAGCAGCACCGGGCCTTCGCATTGCATCCCCTTCCGTCCTTCCGTCTTTCCGTCGCCTTTGGCTTCTCATGCCGAAGGGGGGACTCGAACCCCCACGGGCTTGCGCCCACTGGCTCCTGAAGCCAGC
>JBGPIJ010000038.1:0-14550 GCA_041484865.1 Gemmatimonadota bacterium | reverse complement strand
ATGACCTCCGGGCGATCGGCCGCACCAACGACTGCATCCTGTATGGCGGGCAGGCACACTACACCGTGCAGGCGGACGACGCGACGCTCGCCGCGCTCGCCGCGCGACTGCCGGCGAGCGCCTCGAAGGACTATGGCACGCCGTTTACTGAGATCTTCAAGCGGTACGACGGCGATTTCTACAAGATCGACCCGCTGCTCTTCAGCCCCGCCGAGGTGTGGCTGACGAGCGTCGAGACCGGCCGCACGCATCACGCGGGGCAGCTGAATCCCGACGTGCTGCGCGCGTCGCTGCGGGAGAGCTGAACCGTGAAGGTCGTGATCCTCGCCGCGCGCGAAGGGTGGCACACGACCGAGCTGTGCCGCGCCCTCGGAGTCCACGGGCACGAGGGGCGGGTGCTTCCCTACGACGGGTTGATCGGCCGGTTCGGCGGGCCGGCGAGCGGGCTCGCGAGCGGCGGCGAGAATCTCGATACCGTGGGGGCGGTGCTGGTCCGGATCATCCCCGCGGGCTCGCTCGAGCAGATCATCTTTCGCGTGGACGCGCTGCACCGGCTCGAGGAGCGGGGCATCCGGGTGATGAACTCGCCCGGCACGATCGAGCGCACGGTGGACAAGTTCTGGACGACCGCGTTGCTCGAGCAGGCGGGACTGCCGGTCCCGGAAACGGTCGTCTGTGAGCGCCCCGATGACGCGATGGAGGCGTTTCGGGCGATGGGAGACGTGATCGTCAAACCGCTGTTCGGCTCGATGGGCCTCGGAATGGTGCGCGTGAGCGACGACGAGATCGCGTTTCGCGTGTGGCGCGCCCTCGAAGCGATCGGCGCGGTATATTACGTGCAGCGCACGATCGATCACGGCGGCTGTGACGTGCGCGCGTTCGTGGTGGGCGGCCGCGTGATCGGGGCGATCGAGCGCCGGGCGCCGGGCTGGCGCACGAACCTCGCGCGAGGGGGTGTGGCCCGCCCCGTCACCATTCGCTCCGATTGGACGGACCTGGCGCTGCGCGCCGCTCACGCCGTCGGCGCCGAGTACGCGGGGGTGGATTTGCTCCCCGCGCGGGACGGTACGACCTACGTCGTCGAGGTCAACGGAATTCCGGGATGGCGCGGCCTGCAGGAAGCGACGTCGTTGGACGTCGCCGGCGCGATCGTCGAGCAACTCCTCGAGCGTGCGGCCCGAGCATGAGTCACGCTCGCGCGGCGGTCACGCGCGCGGCGGACGTCGCCGCCCTCGCTCAACTCGCCTGTCTGCTCGAGGTGAGCGCGGCGAAACCGGGTAATGTCACGCCCGCCGCCGCGTTTCCCGATACCCGCTACGAAGACTTCCTCGCGAGCGCCGTGGCGATCGGCCCCGCGCTCGCGGCGGCCGGCGAGCAACCGCTCGGCGCCACAATTCGCGGCGCGATCGAGGCCACCCGGCGCTGGACCCGGGCCAACACGAACCTCGGTATCGTACTGCTGCTCGCACCGCTGGCGCGCGCGGCGCTCACGCCGGGTGGAAGTTTGCGCGAGCGACTCCAGGCAACCCTCGCCGCCACCAATGTCGCCGACGCGAAGGACGTGTACGCGGCGATCCGGCTCGCTGCCCCGGGCGGCCTCGGGCGCGTGCCCGAGCAGGACGTGGCGGAGGCTCCCACGGCTCCGCTGCTCGCGGCCATGGCGCTCGCCCGCGAGCGGGATGCCATCGCCCGGGAATACGTGACCGATTTCGACACGACGTTCACGATCGGCGCGCCGGCATTGGGCCGCGCCCGGGGGGATGGGCTGGCCTGGGGCGACGCTATCGTGGAGACATACCTCACCCTGCTCGCAGCCGCGCCGGACACTCACATCGCGCGGAAACTGGGCGCGGCGCGGGCGGTGCAGCGGCAGGCGCAGGAGGTGCTGGCGGCGGGCGGCGTCCGCCAGCCCGCGGGCCGCGAGGCCGTGGCAGCCCTCGACCGCGCGCTGCGGGCTCGCGGGAATCCAATGAACCCGGGCACGACGGCCGATCTCACGACGGCTGCGATTTTCGTGACGCTGCTCGAGGGAGGGTTCCGTGCCGCGTAGCCCTTTCCGCATGTCGGTGACGAAAGACAACTTCGTGTTCGCCTCCGCGCACTTCATCACGTTCCCCGGCCACCGCTGCGAGACGCTCCACGGGCACAACTATCGCACCCGCGTGGCGCTCGAGGGCGGCCTCGATCCCGAGGCGCATTTCATCTTCGACTTCGGCGAGCTCAAGCACCTGGTGAAACAGCTCACCGACGAGATCGATCACAAGGTTCTATTACCGCTCCAGAACCCGAAGCTCCAGATCGCGGAACAGGACGGCGCCGTGACCGTCGCGTACCAGGGACAGCCGCGTTACCGGTTCCCGAAGGGGGACTGTGCGCTCCTCGCGATCCCAAACACGACCGTCGAAATGCTGGCGCAGTATCTCGCCGGGCGGCTCCGCGCCGTGCTCGCGCGGCGCGCCGGCCATGCCGTCACGCTCGATGCCATCGAAGTGGAGGTCGAGGAGACCTTCGGGCAATCGGCCACCTACCGCGAGTCCTTCTCGTGACGGCGGCGCCGCGCCCCGGCGCCGCGCGCCACGTCCAGGCTTTCAGCGTCCAGTCTCCCGTCGTGCAACGCGCTTGCCACGAGGACCGCATCGCAGCCCACCGCCGCCATCCGCTCGAGATCGCCGCTCGAGCCGACGCCGCCGCCCGCGAGCAGCTCCAGGCCGGGATGTGCATCGCGCACCGCCGAGAGCAGGCCGAGATCGACCCCGGCTCCCGTCCCGACGCGGGCAAGATCGAGCACCAGGACCGCGCCGACGCCGGCGCGCACGGCGTCCCCCGCCAACGTGAGCGGCGCGCGGCCGCCCGACCATGTACGAGGCACGACGGGCTCCCCTTCCCGCAGGTCGAGCGAGAACATGACGCGACCGGGCCCGAGCGCCTCGACGATGGTTGCCAGCGCCCGGAAGGAGTCCAGCGTCTCGAGCCCGACCACGACGCGCGCCGCCCCGGCGGCAGCCGCACTTCGGGCGTCTCGCAGCGTCACGACGCCGGCGTCCACGAGCAGAGACATTCCCATCACGGACAGTGTCCGCAGCAGGTCGTGCTGCGGCGCTCCGCCGCCGATCGCGTCGAGATCGGCGACGTACAGCTCCTCGCACCGCAGCGCGTCGTGGAACGCCCGGGCGAGCGCGAGCGCGTCTCCGTCTCCGGGCACAAGCGTCGAGCGGGCCGGGCGATAGGCCTCGCGTACTCCCCGGACCGCCCAGACCGCACGCCCCCGCATCAGATCGAGTACCGGGATCACGCGCATCGCAAGGCCCGCACCGCAATGACCGTATGAGCGCTGTACTGGGCTGGGACATCGGGGGAGTGAACACCAAGGTCGCGCGCATCGTGGGGGGCGACATCGAGGGCGTCGAGGTCCGGCCCTTCGAGATCCAGCGTGCCCCGGGGGCGCTGGTAGCGCTGCTGGGTGAACTCGCAAGCATTGTGGGGTATGCACGCGGGGACGCTCATGGAGTCACGATGACCGCCGAGCTGTCACAGCTGTTCCGCACCAAGCGCGAGGGCGTGCGTGCGGTGCTCGATGCCGTACAGACGGCGTTTCCGGAAGATTTTGTGCGCGTTTACGCGGTCGATGGTCGGTTCGTGAGCCCTCGAGCGGCGTGCGCCGCTCCGCTCGCCGTAGCGGCCGCGAACTGGGCGGCCAGTGCGCGCCTCGTAGCGCAATCGTGGCCCGACGCCCTGTTCGTCGACGTCGGCACGACCACGACCGACGTCATCCCCATCGTCGATGGACGGGTGCAGGCGCGCGGGCGCACGGACCCCGAGCGAATGCGGACGGGCGAGCTGGTCTACACCGGCGCATTGCGCACCCCGGCGGAGGCGATCATGCCCGGGCTCGCGGCGGAGGGGTTCGCGATCGCGGGCGACGCGCACCTGTGGCGCGGCGAGCTTGCCCCGGACGACTATTCCGTCGCTCCGCCGGATGGCCGGCCTCGGACCCGAGAGTTTGCGGGCGAGCGCCTCGCGCGCGTGCTCTGTGCCGACCGCGAGATGCTCAACGACGCCGCCATCGACGCGATCGCCAACGATCTCTGGAACGCTCAGGTCGCACAGATCGCGAGCGCCATCGCGCAGGTGCTCGCTCACGCGCCCTCGCTCGCCGGAGCCACGGCGGTCGTGGCCGGGCTGGGGGCATTTCTCGCCATCCCAGCGTGCCGCCGGGCGGGACTGCGCGCGGTGCGCCTCTCGGACCGGATGGGGCCGGCCGCCCGGCACGCCCCGGCGACCGCCGTGGCGTTGCTGCTCGCGGCGGCGGTCCAACAGGAGCCCCTGGAGCGATGACAACGGCGGGCCAAGCGGTGCGGACGGTCGTCAAAGTCGGCGGCGGGCTGCTCGCCCGCGCCGGCGCGTTCGAGCTCGTCACCGGTGCCCTGACGGCATTCGCAAAGGGTCGCCCCGCCCTCGTCGTTCCGGGCGGCGGGCCCTTCGCCAGCGCCGTGCGCGAGCTGCTGCGCCGCATCAAGATCGGCGACGAAGCGGCGCACTGGATGGCGGTCCTCGGGATGGACCAGTACGCTCACGCACTGGCGGAGCGCACCGCCGGGGCCGTGCTGGTCGAGCAGCGGTCCGAAATTCACGCGGCGCTCGAGGCGGGACGGGTGCCGGTACTCGCGCCGTACCGATGGCTGCGCGCGGCCGATCCCTTGCCGCATTCCTGGGATGTGACGAGCGACAGTGTGAGCGCGTGGGTCGCCGGCGCGCTGGGCGCCACGCGGTTGGTGCTCATCAAGCCCGTGAAGGGCGACCCTCCGAAAGTCGTCGATGTCTATTTCTTCCGGGCGCTGCCCCGCGGCGTGGATGTGGTGATCCTCGCTCCCCACGAGCTCGACCGGCTGGGCGAGGTGCTAGACGAGGGCCCGATCCCGGGCGAGTGGCGCCCCGCGCGCGAGGGCTGACAGCTCCGCGACCCGCGCCTGGGACACCCGGCCGGTGCGCCCGCCTTCACACGCGGCGCCGCGCACCCCGACGATGTCGGCCCCTGCCGCCCGCACCGCCCCGAGATCCCCGCCTTGCACGCTGCCCGCGACGGCCGCGATGAGACCGGCCGCGCGAACCGCGCCCACCCACGCCCGCAGCGCCGCGAGCGAGACGAGGTCGAACAGCCGTTGGTCTTTGAACGCCGTATCGAGGAGTACCCCGGCGGCGCCGCTCGCGGCCGCTGCCTCGAGTACCCGCTCAGGCGGCGGGGAGCCGGCGCGTCGCCAATCGGCACAGGCGACCAAGATGAGGTCGGCGGTGCTCGTTTCTCGCGCGGCGACCGCGAGCGGGCGTAGCGCCTCGGCCGCGATTCCCTGAAATCCGATCTTCACGTAGGCGAGGCCCATGGCGGCCGCGTGCTCGGCGCGGCCGAGTGCCGCGCGGTCGGGGGCATCTCCGAGCGCCGCGGAGAGCGGCCGCTGCGCCGCCACGGCGTCTCCGATCGCGCGCAATCGCCCAGGGGTGACGGGGCCAAGCGCCCCGCGCCGCGGGTCCTTCGCATCGATCAGGTCGGCCCCCCCGCAAAGCGCGGCGCGGGCCTCGGCCGCGCTGGTAACGCTCACCAGCAGTCGCATTACTCCCGTCCCTTGTGGGTGCCGCGAAATCGCCGGTAGGTTACGGCTCGGGCACCCTGATGTCAAAGAACGAGACTGAGGGGAGGACGGCGGGCGTGGAGTTCTCGTTGTCGGGAAAAGTGGTCCTCGTCACCGGCGCGTCGCGCGGCATTGGCCGAGCGATCGCCATGGCATGCGCGCGGGCGGGTGCGGACGTCGCACTCACCTACCACGGCGATCGCGCCGGCGCGGACAGCGCCGCCACAGAGATTCGCGCCCTCGGCCGCCGACCTGAGGTGCTGCAGGCCGACACCGCCGTTGACGCGGACGTCGCCGCCCTCGCGCGGGGCGCTCGCGCGGCATTCGGACGCGTCGATGTCTGGATCAACAACGCCGGATTCGACATCCTCACGGGAGCCGGCGCCGAGCTCACCTGGACCGAGAAGCTGGACCAGCTCCTCAGTGTGGATCTGCGAGGCACCGTGCTCGCCTCGTGGGCGGCCGTGGAGTTGATGCGCGCGCAGGAGGGTGGAGGTGCGATCCTGAATATGTCGTGGGACCACGTGCTGGCGGGGATGAAGGGGGACAACGGGCAGGTCTTCTGCGCGGCAAAGGGCGGCGTTTACAGCTTCAGCCGCGCGCTGGCGCAGTCGGCCGCGCCGCACATCCGCGTCAACGTCCTCGGTCCGGGCTGGGTCGAGACCGAATACGGCAAGGGACTCGATAAGACGGTGAAGGAGCGGATCACGGAATCGATCCCGCTCGCACGCTGGGCCGCTCCCGAGGAGATTGCGTTCGCCGCCGTGTTCCTCGCCTCGGACGCGGCCAACTACATCACGGGCCAGATGCTGGTGATCAACGGCGGCGCAGTGATCTAGCGCCGCGGAGGAGCATGCGCACATGGCAGCCAAGGCGAAGGAACGTACCTATAGCGAGGCCGAGCTCCAGGACAAGCTGAAAGGCCTGCCGGGCTGGTGGGTCGAGGGCGGGTGGATCCGGCGCAACTACAAGACCGACGGCTGGCCGATCACGCTGATGCTGGTCAACGCCATCGGCTATGTCGCCGAAGCCGCCAATCACCATCCCGACCTAGCCGTCTCCTGGGCACGGGTGACGGTCAAACTCCAAACCCATTCGGCGGGTGGGATCACCGACAAAGACCTCGAGCTGGCCCGGAAAATCGAGGACACCGCCCTGTGGCGTCCGCAGGGGGGCGCACTCGAGGGCACGCCCAACAAGTTCACGCGCTCCGGCGACCCGCGGTGAGCGGAGCAGCACCGCCGGCCCGGGTGCTGTTCGTCACGGGGAAGCTCGCCGAGCCGGCCCTGCGGCGCACCGTCGCCGACATGGCGCCGCCGTTCGCGTGGGAGGTCGCCGTGTTGAAGATCACGGTCGCCGCCCTGATGACGACGGCCTGGATCGCGCGATTCCTCGAAGTTCCTCCCGGCACCGACCTCGTGCTGATTCCTGGGTTGTGCGAAGGCGACGCGGCCGTGATCGCGGAGCAAACCGGCATCAGGGTGGAAAAGGGCCCGAAGGACCTGCGCGAGATCCCGGAGTACTTCGGGCAGGCGGCGACGACGGAGTACGGCGCCTGGGACATCGAGATCATCGCCGAGATCAATAATGCCCCGCGCCTGTCACGCGCAGCCATCCACCGCGAAGCCGAGCGCTACCGGGCGAGCGGGGCGAACCTGATCGACGTGGGGTGCACGCCGGGACGCCCGTTCCCGGAGCTCAGCGACGTCGTGCGCGAGCTCGTGGCGGGCGGAATGCGGGTCAGCATCGACTCATTCGACGCGGGAGAGATCCGCGCCGCGGTGAGCGCGGGCGCGGAGCTGGTGTTGAGCGTCAACGGCTCCAACCTCGAGGTCGCGGGCGAGCTGCGCGGCACGCGCGCGCGCGTGGTCGCGATCCCGGATTTCGGCGCGGGCGTGGAGACGCTCGAACCCACGGTGCGGGCCCTCGAGCGGTGGGGCGTCCCCTATCTGATCGACCCGATCATCGAACCGATCGGGTTCAGCTTCTTCGCGTCCCTCGAGCGCTTCGCCGAAACGCACCGCCGCTATCCCGACGCACCGCTCTTCATGGGGATCGGCAACATCACCGAGCTGACCGAGGCCGACACGACCGGGGTCACGGCGATCCTGCTCGCGATCTGCGAGGAGGTGGGCGTGCGGGCGGTGCTCACGACCGAAGTGATCCCCTGGGCGCGCGGCGCCGTGCGCGAGGCGGACATCGCGCGCCGGCTCGCGTATCACGCGGTCACCCGGAAGACACTGCCGAAGGGCATCGACGATCGCCTCCTCACCGTCAAGGACCCGAAGGTCCTCGCCTACAGCGAGAGCGAGCTGCGTGCCCTCCAGGCGGCGATCACCGATCCCAACTTCCGGATCTTTACCGACGAGGAAGCCATCACCGTCCTGAACAGCGAGATCTTCGTCCGGGGGACGGACATCGACGAGCTCTTCCGAGAGTTGCACGTGACCGAAGCCACACACGCCTTCTATCTCGGCCGGGAGCTCACGAAGGCCAAGCTCGCGATCACGCTGGGCAAGACGTATCGCCAGGAAGGCGCGCTCCGCTGGGGCTACCTCACGCCGCCGGACGACCACGGGCCCGCCCATGTGACCCTGACCCAACGGTCGTCACGCCGGCGACGACCGCATCCAGGGGGGACCGGGTGAGCGCCGGTCTTCCGCTCGTGCACGAGCTGGTCCCCGCTCCCCATCCGTTCGAGACGTGTGCACGATTCGCCGACCTGCCGTTCGTCCTGTTTCTGGATAGCGCGAGCGAAGACGCGCACTTGGGTCGGTACTCGTTTCTCACGGCCGATCCGCCGTACGTGTTCCGCAGCAAAGGAGCGCTCATGCAGGGTTGGACGGCCGGCGCCGACGGGTGGATGCGCACCCCCGGCGATCCGCTCGCCTCCGTGGGAGAGAGCCTGCGGCGATTTGCCCTGTCTCCGGTACGCGACCTCCCTCCATTTCAGGGTGGGGCGGCCGGGTACCTGGGATACGACTGGGGGACGGCCCTGGAGCGCGTACCGCGCTCGCCGCACGACGACGTTGCGATCCCGGATGCGATGCTCGGCGTGTACGACTGGGTGATCGCCTGGGATCTCGTGACGCGCCGCGCCTGGATCATCTCCACCGGGATCCCCGACGAAGGACCGGGTCGAGCCGCGCGCGCGGCGCGCCGGCTCACGTTCGTCCAAGAACGCCTGCGGGCGGAACGGCCGGTCGGGCGAGGAGACGGGAACCACCGACCCGCCGGACCGGACCGCCTCGCGGTTGCTTCCTATCCGGTGCCGGACGCTCCCGGCGTTCGCTCGAACTTCTCCAGGAGCGGCTACCTCGACGCGGTCGGCCGCGTGATCGAGTACGTATTCGCCGGCGACATTTTTCAGGCCAATTTGTCGCAGCGATTCCAGGCCCCGCTGGTCGGGACGCCACTCGAGCTGTACGAGCGCTTGCGGCGGCAAAACCCGGCGCCGTTCTCGGCGTTCCTCGACTTTGGCGACTTCGTCGTCGCGAGCTCGTCCCCCGAGCGGTTCCTGCGGGTCCAGGACGGGCACGTCGAGGCTCGGCCCATCAAAGGCACCCGTCCTCGCGGCCTCGGGCCCGAGCACGACGCGGCACTCGCGTTGGCTCTGGTGGAAAGCGACAAGGACCGCGCCGAGAACGTGATGATCGTGGATTTGCTGCGGAACGACCTGTCGCGCGTCTGCCGGCCCGGGACCGTGCAGGTACCCGAGCTGTTCGCGCTCGAGCAGTACGCCACGGTCCATCACCTCGTCTCCACGGTTACGGGCGATCTCGCCCCGGAATACGACGCCCTCGATCTCCTGCGCGCCGCGTTTCCGGGGGGCTCGATCACCGGCGCGCCGAAGGTGCGGGCGATGCAGATCATCGCCGAGCTCGAGCCGACGGCGCGCGGCGTGTATTGCGGCGCCATCGGGTACCTGAGTTTCACCGGAGCCGTGGATACGAGCATCGTCATTCGTACATTTCTGGTGCGGGGTGGGGACGCCTATTTCCAGGCTGGGGGAGGCATCGTCGCGGATTCCAACCCCGAGGAGGAGTACGGGGAGACCCTCGACAAGGCACGGGCCCTGATCGCCGCGCTCGCCCCATGATTCTGCTCATCGACAATTACGACTCGTTCGTCTATAACCTGGCCCGCTATGTGCGCGAGCTCGGGGCCGAAGCCGTGGTCCGCCGCCACGATGCCACGACCATCGAGGAGATCGACGCGCTCGCACCATCGCACATCATCATTTCCCCCGGCCCCTGCACGCCCGGGGAGGCGGGGATCTCCACGGACGTCGTGCGGCGGCTCGGTCCCCGGCTACCGATCCTCGGCGTGTGCCTCGGCCACCAGTGCATCGGTGCGGCCTACGGCGCCGGCATTGTCCGGGCTGCGAGACCCGTACACGGCAAGGCGTCCAGCATTCAGCACGACGGCCGCGGCCTCTTCACCGGGCTGCCCAATCCGTTCCGCGGGGCCCGATATCATTCGCTGGTCATCTCGCGCCGCGCCCTTCCCCCCGATCTTCGGGTGACCGCAACCGCAGAGGACGGCGAGATCATGGCAGTCGAGCACGTGCGCCACCCGGTCGTGGGGCTCCAATTCCACCCGGAATCGGTGCTCACCGAGCACGGCTATCACCTCATCGACCGCTTCCTGCGCGGCGCCCGCGCTCCGGCGCGTCCGCTGCCGAGCATCGCCCAACCGCCGGTCGAGCTGGTGCGGTGATCGTCGAGTCGATTGTCACGACGCTCGACTCGACCGGCACGCCCAATTTCGCGCCGATGGGCGTGGAGTGGGGCGAAGACGAGATCATCCTCAAGCCGTTCCTCGACACGACGACGTTCCGGAACCTACGGGCCACGGGCGCCGCAGTGATCAACCTGACGGACGACGTCACCCTGTTCGCCCGCGCCGTGATCGCCGAGGCCCGGTTCCCCACGATCCCGGCGGAGCGCGTCCCGGGAGTCGTGCTCGACGCCGCCTGCTCTTTTCGAGAAGTGACGGTCCGCTCAATCGATGCGACGCCGCCCCGCGCGCGAATCGTGACCATGGTCGTGCACCGCGGCGTGAGGCGCGAATTCATCGGATTCAACCGGGCGCGCCATGCCGTCCTCGAAGCGGCGATCCTGGCAACCCGGACGCAGCTCCTTCCGCTCGAGCAGATCCGCGCGGAGTTCGCGCGTTTGCAGGTGATCGTCGACAAGACCGCCGGTCCAGCCGAGCGGGACGCGATGGCTCTGTTGACCGAGTACGTCCGGGCGGCGCCTTCATCGCGGCCGGTGGAGGCATGACGCCCGAGTCGCGCGCGGTGTTCGTGGAAGCACCGGCGCGATTGCACTTCGGCGTGCTCGATCTGCGCGGGGACCTGGGCCGACGGTTCGGCGGCATCGGCGCCGCCGTCCCCACGCCTTCCTTGCTTGTGGAGGTCCGCGCGGACCGCGCTCTCCGAGTCGAGGGATCCGCCGCCGACGCGGAGCGGGCGCGCGAGTTCGCGCTGCGGTTCGCCGCATATCACCGGCTCGAGGGCGGCGCCCGGATCTGCCTCCACCGCACGATTCCGGCGCACGTCGGCCTCGGGTCCGGAACGCAGCTCGCCCTCGCCATCGCGCGCGCGCTCGCCGAGCTGCACGGGCTATCCACCGAACCCACCGCCCTCGCCCGGGCGGTCGATCGCGGTCGCCGCTCGGCCGTCGGCACCTGGACGTTCGCCCTGGGGGGTTTCGTGCTCGAGGGGGGACGACGCAGCGGCGACGCGATCGCCCCCTTGCTCGCGCATTTGCCGATCCCCGCCGCATGGCGCTGCGTCCTCGCCGTCCCGCGCGGCGCGCCGGGCCTCGCGGGAGAAGAAGAGGCGGCGGCGTTCGCGCGTCTGCCCCCACCCAGCGGCGAGGAGGTCGCCCGGGTTTCGCATCTCGTCCTCCTACAGCTGTTGCCGGCGCTTGTGGAGGCCGACCTCCCGGATTTCGGGGCCGCGCTCACCGAGATCCAGCGGATCACGGGGGGCTGGTTCGCCGCGGCCCAAGGGGGAGTGTACGCGCCGGGAGAGAGCGCCCGGCTGGTGCGCGAGCTCCGAGAAGGAGGAGCCGAGGGAGTTGGGCAAAGCTCTTGGGGTCCCGCGGTCTACGGGCTCACCGCCGACCTGGAGACGGCCCACCAGCTCGCGGCGCGGGCACGCGCCCTGATTGGCTCTGCAGGGGGAACGGTTTATGAAGGGCGTTTCAGTCCGCACGGCGCGCGCGTCACCTGGGACGAGCCCCCCGTTCCGGCCTAGCATCCTCGCTCTTTCGGCCTTCTTGACGGTCCCGGCCCCGGGGGATATAAACAGAGTTCCCGCAGAGTCATCCCGGAGAAGGGATTTGCATGTCGGGAATTTGTTGGGAACGCGGTCCTCCCCCCACCAACTATGGGTCTGCTACGGCCCACGGTTCAGATGAGCAGCGCTCGTGTTCTCACCCTCATCTTTAGCCTGAGGTCTGCTATGAATAGGTGCAAATTGACGTCCGGCTGCGTCGCCGCGAGCCTGATGCTCGTGGCCGCAGCTGTCGGAGCTCAAACGCCGGGCGAGTGGACCATGCCGGGGCGTACCCCCGACCTGCAACGCTATAGCCCGCTCACCCAGATTACCCGCCTCAACGTGAAGACCCTGAAGGTTGCGTGGCAGTTCTCGACGGGCGTGCTGCGCGGCCACGAGGGCGCGCCCCTCGTGATCGGGAACGTGATGTACGTGCACACGCCGTTCCCGAACATCGTATACGCGCTGGATCTGACGAAGCCGGGCGCGCCGATGATCTGGAAGTACGTGCCCTCACAGCCAGCCGAGGCGATCCCGATCGCCTGCTGCGATCTCGTGAACCGCGGCCTGGCCTATCATCCGAGCGGGAAGCTGTTCATCGAGCTGCTCGCCGGCGATTTGCTCGCGCTCGACGCCAAGACCGGCAAACAGTTGTGGCGGGTCCCCAACGCGGACTACAAGCAGGGCTCTACGATGACCAACGCCCCGATCGTCATCCGCGACGTCGTCATCGCGGGGATTTCGGGCGGTGAATTTGGCGTGCGTGGCCGCGTCACGGCCTTCGACGTCAATACCGGCAGGGAACTATGGCGCGGCTACAGCACCGGGCCGGATGCGGACGTCAAGATCACCGGGACGCCGAACGCCAACTATGCGTCGCACCAGGGGAAGGATCTCGGCGTGACCACCTGGAGCGGGGACGAATGGACGCGCGGCGGCGGCACAACGTGGGGTTGGTACTCCTACGATCCGGTGCTCAACCTGCTCTACTACGGCTCGGGCAACCCCGGCACGTGGAATCCCGATCAGCGCCCCGGGGAGAACAAGTGGTCAATGAGCATCTGGGCCCGCAACCCCGACAACGGCGAAGTCAAATGGGTCTATCAGATGACGCCCCACGACGAGTGGGATTATGACGGTGTCAATGAGATGATCCTGGCCGACCTTACGATCGGGGGCAAGCCGGTGAAAGCCCTGGTCCATTTCGACCGCAACGGTTTCGGATATACCCTCGATCGGACCAACGGCAAGCTCCTCGTTGCCGAGCCGTTCGGCCCGGTGAACTGGGCGTCGAAGATCGATCTCGCGTCCGGTGTCCCGGTCCGGAACTCGCAATACGGGACGACCTCGAGGAAAAACACCGAGGGGATTTGCCCCGCGGCGATCGGGTTCAAGGACCAGCAGCCGGCGGCTTACTCGCCCCAGACCGGCTGGTTCTACGTGCCGACGAACAACATCTGCATGGATTACGAGGGTGTGGAGATCAAGTACTCGGCCGGGCAACCGTACGTGGGCGCGATCGTGCGCATGTTCCCGGGCCCGGGCGGCAATCGCGGCGCCTTCATCGCCTGGGATCCAGCGGTCGGGAAGATCAAGTGGAAGATTCCCGAGAACCTGGCGTCATACGGTGGGGCCCTCACGACGGCGGGCGGCCTCGTGTTCTACGGCACGATGGAAGGCTGGCTCAAGGCCGTGGACCAGCGTACCGGCGTCGAGCTGTGGAAATTCAAGACGGGGTCGGGCATCATCGGCAACCCGATGACGTACGTCGGCCCGGACGGCAAGCAGTACGTGGCCGTGCTATCCGGCGTGGGCGGCTGGGCGGGAATCGGAGTAGCGGCGGGGATTGGGCCGGAGGATCCCACGGCGGGCCTGGGGGCGCTTGGTGCCTTTGGCGACGCCGGGAACTTCAGCAACCAGGGCGGCATACTAACGGTCTTCTCCCTGTAATGCTGGAGCGCCAGCACGTCTAACCGCAGTCGATTTGCAGCACGCAGCGCAGCCGGTGCCGGGGGCTGTTCTCCCCGGCACCGGCTGTGCTATCCGGGCATCCCTTACCCCCCACGAGGAGTCCCATGCGTTTTCCTCGCCCCTTGAGGCTGGCAGGACCGATCTTCGTCATCGCGCTCGCGACCCTTTCGATCGCCGGGCACCCCCCGCTGTGGGGGGGGGAGAAGAGCGACCCCCTCCGGATCTGTGCCGATCCGTTTGACCTGCCCTTCTCGAACGACAAGGGGGAGGGATTCGAGAACAAGATCGCCGGGATCGTGGCGCAGGACCTGGGGCTCACCGTCTCGAACTTCTGGTGGCCGCACCGCCGGGGGTTTATCCGCAATTCGCTATCGGCGGGGCTGTGTGACGTGGTCATCGGCGTGCCCGTGGGCTTCGATCCAGTGCGTACGACCAAGGCGTACTATCGCTCGACGTACTATTTCGTGTACCGGTCGGACCGAAATCTTCACATTCGATCGCTCGACGACACGATCCTCAAGCATCTGAAGATCGGCGTCAATCTCATCGGCTACGACTACACCAACACCCCGCCAGCCCACGCGCTCAGCTCGCGAGGCGTAGTTGGATATCTGATGTGCTTATTTATGTTTTTCTGTGACTAGTTAGAATATCGTTTGGAGTTTATGT
>JBGPIJ010000037.1:0-14759 GCA_041484865.1 Gemmatimonadota bacterium | reverse complement strand
GATGCGTCCGACGCGACGAAATTCTCATGGTTCCCGATCGCCACGAGCAGCGGCGACCCGCGCCGCGCCGCCACGATGGTGTCCTGCTCGCGGGTCGAAATGACCGCGATGCCGTAGGTCCCCTCCACCTGCACCAGCGCGCCGGCCACCGCCTCCACCAGCGAGCGACCGCCCCCATGCAGCTCCTCGATCAGATGCGCGAGCACTTCGGTGTCGGTCTCGGAGCGGAAGGTGTGGCCGCGCTTGGCGAGGGCCGTGCGCAGCACCCCGGCGTTCTCGATGATGCCGTTGTGGGCGAGCGCGAGCGTGCCGCCGCAATCAGTGTGGGGATGGGCGTTCACGGTGTTGGGGACGC
This sequence comes from Gemmatimonadota bacterium, assembly GCA_041484865.1. Classification (GTDB taxonomy): domain Bacteria; phylum Gemmatimonadota; class Gemmatimonadetes; order Gemmatimonadales; family GWC2-71-9; genus AG25. The sequence goes on along the minus strand of JBGPIJ010000037.1, from coordinate 14,404 downwards.
CGTGGGTCGCCCAGCGCGTGTGCGCGATGCCGGTCCGTCCAGCGGGCACCGTCGTGCCCAGCTCCTTCTCGAGCACCGAGATCTTCCCGGCCGCCTTGTGGACCTCGATTCGGCCGTCGGCCACGAGGGCGATCCCCGCCGAGTCGTAGCCGCGGTACTCGAGGTGCTTCAGACCCTCGAGCAGGAGCGGCGCCGCCTGCCGCGGTCCCGTGTACCCTACGATGCCGCACATAGCCGTCGTCCCTCCTCTACGAGTTGCCGAGCCCGCTGGGCGTCTGGCGCTTCCGCGATCAGCCGGATGATCGGCTCGGTGTTCGAGGGCCGCACGTGCAGCCAGCGATCGCGCCAGCCGAGCCGTAGGCCATCCTGCTCGTCCACCGCCGCGTCGGGGAACCCCGCTTTCAGCCCCCGATAGACCCGCTCGAGCGCCGGTCCGCGCGGTACCTTGGCTTTGACGATCGTATAACGCGGGGCAGCCGCCACGAGTTCACTGACGCGGCGACCGCTGCGCGCCAGCAGCTCGAGCACCAGGGCGGCCGCGACCGGGGCGTCGCGCCCCACGTGCAGGGCCGGATACATCACCCCCCCGTTCCCCTCCCCGCCAATAGACGCGTCGAGCTCCACGATCTTCCGCGCCACGTGGACTTCGCCGACGGGAGTACGGATGGTGTCGGCTCCGTATTCCCTGGCGGCGTCTTCCACGACGAGACTGGTAGACAGATTGCAGACGACGGCGGTCGGGCGGTCGGGCGGTCGGGCGGTCGCGGATCTTTCAGGACCGCCTGACCGCCTGACCGCCTGACCGCCCAATACTGCCCTCACCGCAAACGCAAGCGTATAATCTTCCCCTATCGGCGTCCCCTTCTCGTCTACGACCGCCAGCCGATCCACGTCCGGATCGACGGCGATACCAAGGTCAGCGCCCGAGCGCTTCACGAGTGCGGCCAGGTCGCCCAGGTTCTCAGGCGTGGGCTCGGGCGCATGGGGAAACTCGCCGTCGGGCTCGAGGTTGATCCCGACCATGCGGCAGCCGAGCCGCTCGAGCAGGGTCTGCATGACCGGCCCGCCTGCGCCGCGGACGGCATCGAGCGCCACCGTGAACTTCCGGTTCTTGATTCGTTCGACATCGAGCACCGGGAGCCGAAGCACCGCATCCAGGTGCCGCTCGATCGCTTGATCATCACGCTGTACCCTTCCCCCTTCCCCTTTCCCCCTTTCCCCGATCCTCTCATCCACGAATGACAGCATGCGGGCGCCATCGGCCCCGTCAAGAAAGATGCTGTCCGGCCCGATGAACTTGAGGGCATTCCATTGAATGGGGTTGTGGCTCGCGGTGATGGCGATCCCCCCGCCCGCGCCGTGGTGGGTAACGGCAAGTTGAATGGTCGGCGTCGGCGCCATGCCGATGTCGATCACCGCGCACCCGGCCCCCGCGAGGCCCGCGGCCGTCGCTTCCGCGAAGGCGGGCCCCGACTTACGGGAATCGCGGCCGATCACGACCAGAGGCCGGCGCTCGCCCGCCCAGCGCCCGAACGCCCGGGCGTAGCGCTGCACGATCTCGGGCGTCAAGTCCTTGTCGACGATGCCGCGGACCCCGGACACCCCGACCATTAAGGTGTCGGTCATGGCGGCAACGTAGGGACGCGATGGTAGCGGGTCAATCCAACGCGGGTCAGGCGCGTCGGGCGTCGACCGCGTGGGCGGGGAGTCGCACCGGGTTGAATGTGGGGGTGGGGAGCGGCAGGGCGCTCAGATCCGGGAAGGCGCGGAGAAACGCCTCCACGAGCGGGGTGTCAAACTGGACGCCCTTCCCTTCCTGGAGCTCGCGCACCGCCTGCTGGACCGAAAGGGCGGGCCGGTAGGGCCGGGCGCTCGTCATGGCGTCGAACGAGTCGGCCACTGTCACCACCCGCGCCTCGAGCGGGATGTCCATGGCCCTGAGGCCATCGGGAAAGCCCCTACCGTCGAAGCGTTCGTGATGCGAGCGGACGATCGCGAGCGCCGCGGGGGCGTCGCGGAGTAAGGGCCCGAGCAGGCGGTGGCCAATCACAGTGTGCTCCATGATGTGGCGGTACTCCTCATCGGTCAGCTTCCCGGACTTGAACAGCACCGATTCCCGCACGCCGATCTTGCCGACGTCGTGCAGCTCGGCGCCGAGCGCGATCGTGTCCACCACCTCCGACTCGAGGTTCATCTGGCGGGCGATCCCGACCGCATAGTGCGCCACCCGGGCCGAATGGCCGCGGGTATAGGCATCCTTTTCTTCCAGCGCCTGGGCGAGCGCCTGCACCCCTTCGAGGAAGATCTCCTCGATCCGCCGTGCCTGGACCCGGACCCGATCCTCCAGGTGAAGCTGGTAGCTGCGGTTTTCGAGGATCAGGCGGCGCTTGTCGAGCGCCTGGAGGACCCGCGCGCGCACCTCGTCCAGGTGGAAGGGCTTGGCCACGTAGTCGAGAGCACCGAGCTGGAGGCAGGCGACCGCGCTTTCCACCTCGGCCACGGCGGTCACGACGATGACGGCGGTATCGGGCCAGCGGGCAACGATTTCTCGCAGCAGGGTCACGCCGTCCATGTTCGGCATGCGCAGGTCGGAGATCACGAGCGGCACCGGGTCCTGCTGCATCAGCTCGACCGCTTCGGTCCCCGAGCCCGCCTCGCGGCAGCTGAATCCCTCACCCTCGAGCAGGCGGACGAGCACCCGGCGGAGACGGGGCTCGTCGTCGACGACCAAACATCGCGTCCCGCTGACGTCTTTCATGCGGGGTAACGTAAGAGTCGCTTGCTCGGCGCGAAAGCCGCCTTTACGTTCCCGCCATGACCGAGGTATCGGGAGAAGACCTGACCCGGCGTTTCGCCACACGCGCCGTCCATGCCGGGCACATCGCTGACCCCTTGGCCGGCGCCGTCATGATGCCCATCTATCAGACTTCCACCTATATCCAGGAAGCGCTCGGCCGGCACAAGGGATACGAGTACGCGCGCACCCGGAATCCCACCCGGGAAGCGCTCGAGCGCAACGTGGCCGCGCTGGAGGAGGGGCGCCACGGATTCGCGTTCGGCTCGGGGCTCGCCGCCCTGGATGCCGCGATGAAGCTCCTGTCGGCGGGCGAGCACGTGGTGTGCGGCGAGAACGTGTACGGCGGCACACACCGCCAGATGACCCATATCTGGGCCCGGCTGGGACTGCGCTTCACGTTCGTCGACACGACGGACCCGCAGCGCATCGCCGACGCCGTCGCCGCCGACACGCGCATGATCTTCGTCGAGACACCGACCAATCCCCTGATGCGGCTGTGCGACCTCCGGGCGGCGGGGGAAATCGCGCGGCGGGCGAACGCGCTATTGGCGGTGGACAATACTTTCGCCACCCCATGCTTTCAGCGGCCGCTCGAGCTCGGAGCCGATATCGTTCTGCATTCGACCACCAAGTACCTGAACGGGCACAGCGACATGGTGGGCGGGATGCTGGTGGTACGGCGCGACGACCTGGCGCAGCGGATCGGCTTTATCCAGAACGCGGCCGGCGCCGTCCCGGGCCCGTTCGACTGCTGGCTCGCATTGCGCGGCACCAAGACCCTGGCGCTGCGCATGCGCCAGCACGACGCCAGCGGGCGCAGTATCGCGCAGTGGCTCGAGCCCCACCCCGCCGTGCAGCGCGTCCACTACCCGGGCCTCCCCTCCCATCCGCAGCACGAGCTTGCCTGCCGGCAGATGCAGGGCTTCGGGGGGATGGTGAGCCTGGACCTCGGCTCGCTCGAGCGGGCGCGGCGGTTCGTCGAGCGGACTAAGATCTTCGTCCTCGCCGAATCGTTGGGCGGCGTCGAGAGCCTGGTGGGCCACCCGGCGACGATGACGCACGCCAGCGTGCCGCGCGAGATGCGAGAAGCGATGGGGCTCACGGACGGCCTGGTCCGGCTTTCGGTCGGAATAGAGGACGTCGATGACTTGATCGCCGATCTCGATCAAGCGTTGGGGGAAGGGGGAAGCCGGAAGCGGGGAGGGTGAGGCACCACGCACCCGCACCACGCACCACGTACAGGAGTTACGTATGACCGAACCCACTACGCTCCCTGCTGCGCGCCCCCGCAAGGTTCTCACGGAAATTGCGGCCGCCTCGTGGGAGCATCCTGCCGACCGGGCGGCGTTACAGTCGCTGCGGGCGGTGCCGGGCTTCGACGAGGTTGTGAAGCAGCTCTTCGGCTTCATCGGTGAGCGCGGCGTGCGGCTCCTGTTTCAGGCCGACGCCGTGCGGGTCGGGCCGACCCAGTTCCCGCGGCTCAACCTGCTGTACGCCGACGTGCTCACATCGCTCGATTGGCCCACCCGGCCGCCGCTGTTCGTTTCGCAAACGCCGTTCGTCAACGCCGGGGCGTTCGGCATGGACCAGCCGTTCATCGTGATCAACTCTGGCGCCCTGAAGCTGCTCGATGACGACGAGATGCGCGCGCTCTTGGGCCACGAGCTTGGGCATATTATGAGCGGCCATGCCCTGTATCGCACGATTCTCATCCTGATCCTGAACGTGAGCTTCACCTCGCTGCCGTTCCTCGCAGGGATCGCGCTACTGCCGATCCGGATCGCGCTGCTCGAGTGGTACCGCAAGAGCGAGCTGTCGTCGGACCGGGCGGGGCTGCTCGCGAGCCAGGACGCCCTCGCGTCGCTGCGCGTGTTCCTGAAGATGGCGGGCGGCGGGGACATGTCGCAGATGGATCTCAACGCGTTCCTCCTGCAGGCAAAGGAGTATGAGGAGTCGGGCGGCGCGCTGGACCGCATCTTCCAGATTCTGAACACGCTCGAGCGGACCCATCCGTTCAACACGCTGCGCGCGGCGGAGCTGCAACGCTGGATCGAATCGGGCCAGTATGACCGGATCGTGCGCGGGGAGTACACGCGCCGCGGCCCCGATGCCGGCCAACGCCCGCTGGCGCAGGACCTGGACGACGCGCGCGAGCACTACATGAAGGAAGCGAAAGCCGTGGTGAACGACGTCGTCGATACCGCGAAGCGGGCCGCCCAGGCGTTCACGGAGACGTTCAAGAAGAAGTGAGAATCCTCGTCGTCGGCGGGGGCGGTCGCGAACACGCGCTCTGTTGGGCGCTGAAGCACGACGTCCCCGGGGCGACGCTGTTCGCCGCTCCCGGGAATCCCGGCACCGCCCTGCTCGCGAAGAACCTCACGATCCCCGCCACCGCCGTGGACGCGCTCGTCGCCGCGGCAGGGGAGCAGCGCATCGATCTGGTAATCATCGGCCCCGAGGCCCCGCTCGCCGCGGGGCTCGCCGACCGGCTGCGCGCCGCCGGCCGGCCGGTGTTCGGCCCGAGTCAGGCCGCGGCTCAGCTCGAATCGTCCAAAGCCTTCGCCAAGGATGTGATGCAGCGGGCCGGCGTGCCCACCGCCGCAAGCCGCGTGTTCCGCAGTCTCGCGCCCGCCCGCGCCTACATCGACGCCCATGCGGAGCCGCTCGTCGTCAAGGCGTCGGGCCTCGCCGGCGGCAAGGGTGTGGTGGTATGCGCCACGCGCGCCGAAGCGCTTCGCGCCGCCGCCGCCATGCTCGACGAGAGCGCCTTCGGTGACGCGGGCTCGGAGATCATCGTCGAAGACTTCCTTGACGGCGAGGAGCTGTCGGTCCTCGCGCTCACCGATGGCGCGGAGGTCGTGATTCTCCCCCCCGCGCAGGACCACAAGCGGCTGCTCGACGGCGATCGCGGCCCGAACACCGGGGGCATGGGCGCCTACTGCCCCGTGAGCCTCAGCAGCACCGAGCTGCTCGAGCGCGTGCGGCGCGACGTGGTCGGCCCAACGCTCGCCGAGATGGCGTCCCGCGGGGCCCCGTATCAAGGGGTGCTCTACGCGGGCCTGATGCTGGCGGGCGACGGCACATTGCACGTGCTCGAGTTCAACTGCCGCTTTGGCGACCCCGAGGCGCAGGCGGTGCTACCGGTGCTGCCGGTCGGCGTGACGGCGCATTTCGCCGCGATCGCGGGCGGGGGGTGGCAGCCCGATCGGGAGATCCTCCGCGCGATCGGCGCCGCCGCGTGCACGGTGCTGGCGGCCCGGGGCTACCCCGACCGGCCCGAGATGGGTGCGGCGATCCACGTCCCCGCGGATCTCGGCGACGACGTCCTCGTGTTCCACGCCGGCACCTGCCGCGATCCCGACGGCACGCTCCGCGTTTCGGGCGGCCGAGTGCTCGCGGTCACGGGGCTCGCGAAGACGGTCACGGGCGCGGCGCAGAAGAGTCGCGACGCGGCGGCGCGGATCGAGTTCGCGGGTAAATCGTTCCGTGGCGACATCGGGTGGCGGGAGATCGCACGTGCCGGAGCTGCCTGAGGTCGAGACGATCGTGCGGGACCTGGCGCCGCGCCTCGAGGGCCATCGCATCACCCAGGCGTACCTGACGAAGACCGACGTGCTGCGGCGCGTCTCCAAGCCCCGCCTCTTGAAGACCATCATTGGCAATTCGGTCGCCCAGGTGAGCCGCCGTGCCAAGCACGCGGTGCTGCGGCTCGCGAGCGGCCATCGGCTCATCGTGCAGCCGCGGATGACCGGCTCGCTCGTCCTGCACGAGCACCCGCTCACGAAAGACGAGGCGAAGTACGCCGTGCTCACGTGCACCCTCGAAGACGGGCGACTGTTCGTATACCGCGACGTGCGCCGGCTGGGCACCGTCTGGCTGCTGGATGAGAAAGAATGGCTCGCCTATACCAGCCGGATCGGCCCCGAGCCGCTGGACGACACGTTCACGCCGTTCGTGTTCGCGGAGCGGTTGCGGGGCACCCGCACCGCGGTAAAGAAGGCCATCATGGACCAGCGGCGTGTGGCGGGGATCGGCAACATCTACGCGAACGAGGCGCTGTTCGAGGCGGGGATCGATCCTTCGAAGCGCACGGACCGGCTGTCGCTCGAGGAATTCGCGCGCCTGCACGCAAGCGTCGTGGACGTGTTGTCGCGCGCCGTCAGCTCATCGGGGACCACGGTGCGCGACTACCGCACGGGCACCGGGGAGCGCGGGCGGTTTCAATTCGAGCTGAAGGTGTACGGGCGCGGGGGCGAGCGGTGCGTGCGGTGCGGCAAGAGGCTCGTCACGACGCATACGATCGATCTGCGCGCGACGACGTTCTGCCCGGGGTGCCAGCGATAGAGCCTTGTACGTACAACGCTTTTACTTGATCAATGCCACTGCCGCATCGCGAATCTCGTTGAATCCATGCTCCGACTCCTCCTCGCGCGCGTCGTTCGTCGTGTTGAACACGGCAATCACCGCTGCTCGGGTTTCAGGATTGAGATAAAAGAACGAACGGAATCCCGCCTGATGGCCGGTGTGACCGATGAAGCGCGTTCCGTCCCGGTGCAGCGCGAAGAACGACAGTCCCACGGAGTCCCCCGGCGACTCGCTGTCCGCGGGAAAGAGCGGTTGCCACATTTCGAGGAGCGTGGCGCGGGGCAGTACCGCGTCGTAGCGCCGCGCCGCGGCCGCGTCCCCAGCCGGCGCGCCGGCGAGGAAGGCGATCCAGCGCGCGACGTCCCCGAGCGGCGCGTTCCAGCCGCCGTTCGGGACCGTGATCCCGGGATCGAAGTCGTGCCCGTTCGCCACGACCGTTTCCGCCGCCGCGCTGTCCCCCGTGACCATATAGTTGTTCGAACGTGCGGCGGCGAGATGATGGGGCGTGGCGCCGAAGTAACTCGCGGTCATGCCGAGCGGCATGAAGAGGTTCTTGTAGACGTAGCCCTCATAGGGGTCGCCCGTGAGCTGCTCCAGAATGCGCGCCAGGTAGATGAACGCGGGGTTCGAGTACCCGTAGCGCGAGCCGGGGGCGAACTCGAGCTCCTGATACGGCATCATCGCGACGAGCTGCGCCCAGTTCGTCGGCTCGAACGGCTCCCACGAAGTCCCGATCCGGTAGGGCCACGTCGGGTTCTGGAACCCGGCGGAGTGTGACAGGAGCATCCGGACCGTGATGTCGTCCATCGAGCCGTAGGAGTCATGCACCGCCCGAAGCTCCGGGACGTAGCGCGTGACCCGGTCATCGAGCGTGAGCAGCTTGCGGTCGCGGAGCTGCATGATGGCGACGGCGGTGAGCGTCTTCGTGATCGACGCCCAATGGAAGATCGTGCCCTCATCCACGCGCTGGCCAAGCTGGCGATCGGCGAACCCGAACTCGTGGTGTGCGAACACCCGGCCGTCGCGCATCACCAGGACGCTCGCTCCGACGACGCTGTCCCCCGTCGCATACGCGTCGAACTGCTGCACGAAGGCGCCCCACCCGGGGGGCGTATCGGAGCGGCGCGCGGGCCGCTGCGCGGCGCCACGCGCGGTCACCGCGAGCGCCGCCGCGAGGAGCGCGAGACCGTGGCCGTCACGAATGCTCAACATGCCGGCAAACTAGCACTCCCACGAAATTTTTGACGAGGTGGCGCGTCACGCGCCAGATCCCAAGATCCGAGCGATCACCACGACGCGATAGTCAAAGATGGCGGCGAGCTGCCGCCGGACCAGAAAGTGTCCCAGGCGGCCGAGCGGGCCGAACGGCAGCTCGTACTCGACCCGATCCCGCATCTCGGTGCCGCCGGGCACCGGTTGAAATTCATGACGGTGACGCCAGCGGCGATAGGGCCCCGTGACCATCACGTCGGCGAACGCGGCGTTCTCCACGTATTCCGAGATCAGCGACTCCCATCCGAGCGGGATCCCGTGGAGCCGCAGGCGGTAGCGAATGCGCGTCCCCTCGCGGATCTCGGGATCGCTGCTCAAGACCACGCGAAAGTGCATCCAGGGAGGCGTGAGCGCGCCGAGATTGTAGGGATTCTTGAAGAACCCGAACACCGCGGGGACATCCCGCGGCACGAACTGGCGACGCTCGAGAAGGTAGATCATTCCGCTAGAGCGGCTAGCGTTCGGGCCGGCGCCCCTCGCCCCTGCGCGGACCATCCCCGCCCCGGACGTCGAACAGCAGCCTCCGCGCGGCGATCGTATCCGCCCCTTCAATCGGGATGTGGTGCCGCTCGAGCGCCGCGAGCAGCTCGGCGGCGCCTTGCCGTGGGAACGCGCGGAGATCGATCCGGAGCGGGTCGCCGTCCCTGGGATGGATCCAGAACACGGCCACACCGTGCGGCGCCGCGCGGTTCACCGTCGTTTCGAATCTGGCCCGTTCGATGTTGCCGAACCCCATCACCCGGTTCGTGCGCAGATCGCGGTAGCGGAGCCCGATGGGGTTGACCTCGAAGCGTCGATAGGCAAGATCGGCGAAGAGCAACGCGGCGACGGCGCCGGCCACCGCCAGCACCGGCCACGCTCCGGCGCTCTCCCGCCTGAGGATGACGCCCATCATGAGGAAGAAACCCGTAAACACCGCGGTGATGAGATACGACCGGCGGCTCGCCCGGAAGACGGCGGTCGCTTCGGCGGCCGGGACGAGGGGTTTCATAGCGGCACGTGCCGGGCCCGCGGCGGGATCCCGGGCTCGAGCTCCATGATGCCCACCGACGGCTTGAGGTTGAAGCGCGGCGCCCCCGCTCCACCGGGGTTCATCACGGTGACTGTGCGGTCCAGGAGCTCGAGCAGCGGGCGATGGGTATGGCCGTACACGATGATTTCGGCACGCGGGAACTCCTGGACGAGGCGAGCGGGTGTCGGGCTCCCGAACTGGTCACCGTGGGTGACCACGATGTCGAACCCGTCGAGCCTGAGCGTCGCGACCTGCGGCAGCCGCGCGCGGATCGCCATGTCATCCACGTTGCCGTACACCGCCGTGACGGGCGCGAGCGCCTCGAGGCCGGTCATCACTTCCCATTTCCCCACGTCCCCACCGTGCAGAATGTGGTCCACCTGCGCGAACACCTCGAACACCTCAGCCCGCAGGAGCCCATGCGTGTCCGCGATGATGCCGAGTCTCATTTTGGGGCGGGAGCGGGCGCGCCCAGCTCGTCGACGACCCGCCGTGCCCGGTACACGTTGCGCAGCGCTTCGCGGATCGCGCGCGCGTCGACCGCCACCGCGCGAGCGGTCTCATCGGTATAGATAAAGTCGCCCGACAGGCTCTCCATGTTGCCGTCGAAGATCAACCCTACGAGCCGCCCGCTCCTGTCGATCACCGGGCTGCCCGAGTTGCCGCCGATGATGTCGTTCGTCATCACCATATCGAGCGGCGTCCGCAGGTCGAGCCCGGAGGGCGGCGTGCGCCAGCGATCGGGAAGCTCCCACGCCTCGTCCTTCGGGTTCGCGTAGTGCCGGTCGTAGAGGCCGTAGAAGGTCGTGAACGCGGGCGCGCGCGTGCCGTTGTAGGAGTAGCCCTTCACCACCCCGTCCGCGAGACGCAGCGTGAAGGTCGCATCGGGCGGAATGGTCGAGCCGTAGACCGCGAACAGCGCGCGCGCCAGCTCGGCCGTACGGGCCTGCTCCTGCTGCTGCAGCGTGCGATACTGCTGGGTCACGGGCTGGATCCGCGGCAGCAGGTCCCGGATGAGCTTCAGGGCGACGTCATTCGAGGTGAGAACGCTCCCCGGCGTCGCGAGCAACAGCTCCCGCTGCGCCGAGTCGGGCACGATCGAACCGGTGACGATCGCCTGCGCCGCGTCCCGCGGCGCGCGGCCCCCGAGCGCCTCCGCGACCCAGGGATCATTGGCGCCGAGCAGCGCCGCCGCATCCTCCAGCTGCGCCGCCAGGAGCAGGGCGTCCAGGTTGCGATCCATAGTGGTGCGGCTGATCTCCGCCCGCACCTTGGCCAGGGCGCTGTCCGGCGTGCCGGTGGCGTGGGCCTGCGCGTAGCGGACCAGCGCGAGCGCCGTCCCGAGCGTCTGCGAGCGCAGGGAGCCGCCCTGGTTCAGCGCGTTGAGAGTGGGCGTGAGCTTGGCGATCTCGTTCCGCAGGTCGGCGATCTGGTCCCACAGCCCACCGTACTGGCCTGCGAGCGCCGGGTTCGCCATCACGGCGCTCCTGAACTTGCGCTCGAACGCGATCTTGCGGCCCATGAGCTCGGGGTTGCGCAAGCCATCGAGCTGGCCCCGGAACGATTTCAGCGAGTTCTGGACCTCGAAATACCGGTTGATGAGACGGGACCGGGTCTCGGGATGCCGGGTCATGTAGTCCGCGAGGATGCGGCCCCGGCTCTCGAGCAGCTGCACGACGAACGGATACTGCTCGCTGCGCCGGTGGTCCAGCTGCGCCACCGTCCTGAGCCGCGACGTTGAGCCGGGGTTGCCGACGACGAAGACGGCGTCCCCTTCGCGCGCCCCCGAGTCGCTCCAGGCGAGATATGCCTCGGGCCGGAGCGGCTTGCCGCTCTCGTCGTACACGCGGAAGAACGAGACGTCGAGGTCGTAGCGCGGATAGGTGAAGTTGTCCGGGTCGCCGCCGAAGTACCCGATCGCCTTCTCGGGCACGAAGACGAGGCGCACGTCCGCGTAGCGGCGGTAGCAATAGAGGGAATACTTGCCGCCGTAGTACAGCGTGGTCACGTCACAGCGCAGGCGGGTCGAGTCGCTCGCGCGCCGCTCGATCTCCTGGACCTTCTGCTCGCGAATCGCGAGCTGGTCCGTCTCGGGCTGATCGGGACGCACGGCGCTCATGATCTCGCCGGTCACGTCACGCACCATCACGAGCTGGTCCAGGTACAGGTCCGGCACGCGCCGCTCATCCTCGAGGCGCTCGGCGAAGAATCCGTTCGTGAGCACGTCCTCGCCCGGTCGCGACACCGCGCTCACCGACTCGCGGGCGCAGTGGTGGTTTGACATGACGAGCCCGCTGCCCGACACGAACGACGCCGTGCAGTTCGGCAGCCGCAGCGCCGCGAGCCGCGCGTGCGTCAGCCAGCCGTCGGACGCGGTGAACCCGTACGCCTGACGGAAGTACTCGAGCGGCGGGTTCTCGAACGTCCACATCTTGCCCGCATCGAACCGCCCGGGCCGCACGCCCGTGTCCAAAACGACCGCCGGCGCGGGGGGCGTGACGACCGGAGCGGGGGCGGGCGCGGCTGTCACGGCCGCCGGGCCATGCGCGCAGCCCCACAGGAGCGCGGCGGCGAAAACGAGGAGACGGCGTCGCATCACGATTCTCCTTCCCACCGCGGCACGAGGGTGGCCTCGAGGCCGAGGTGATCGAGCACCCGCTGGACGACAAAATCGACCAGATCGGAGACGTGTTTCGGCTTGTGATAGAAGCCGGGAGCGGCCGGCAGGACCACCGCCCCGGCCTCGGCGAGCAGCGTCAGGTTCCGCAGATGCACGAGCGACAGCGGCGTCTCGCGCGGCACGACGATCAACTTGCGCCGTTCCTTGAGGACCACGTCGGCCGCGCGCTCGATCAAGCTGCGACTCGTGCCGTGCGCGATCGCGGCCGCCGTGCCCATCGAGCAGGGGCAAATCACCATCCCGGCGCTCCGCGCCGAACCCGACGCGGGCGCCGCTCCGCGGTCGCCGTCGTCGAACGACACGACGGATTTCCAGTTGCCGCCGGTCGCGCGCTCGAGCCCGCGATCGTCCGTGATGCCGCATTCGACGGCGAGCAGCCGCCGGCCGTGGCTCGAGACGAGCAACCAGGTGGGTACCTGGCGGCCCGCGAGCACCTCGAGCAACCGCACGCCATAGGCAACGCCCGAGGCGCCGGTGATGGCGAGGATTACGGGGGGCGTATCCACTAGCGCCCGCGACGGTTGGGAGCCGGACTACGCTTTGGGTGAGCCGGAGGGCGTGGAGGGGGCGGTGCGTGGTGCGTGGTACGTGGTTGTTTCCGTGGCTCGGCTGGCGGCCGTGCCGGGGAACGCACTACGCACCACGCACCACGTACCACGTACCACGCACCACGCACCAGCCTCATACGAGCCGGTCCATGAGCGCGCCGAGAAACACCACGACGCTGATGACTCCGTTCGCGCCGAAGAACGCCGCATCGAGACGCGACAGGTCGTCGGCACGGACGATGCGATGCTCGTAGACCATGATCGCGGCGCCGATGGCCACACCCACGTAGTAGGCCGCGCCCAGGCCGGCGCCCGCACCAAAGGCGACGAGCGCGAGGACCGTGAGCCCGTGCAGCGCCTTGGCGGCAAGAATGCCGCGCCTCCGGCCGAGCCGCACCACGAGCGACTGCAACCGCTCCGCGCGGTCGAAATCCTCGTCCTGGAGCGCGTAGAAGACGTCGAACCCCCCGACCCAGAATGTCACCGCCAGCGCCCCCACCGGCAGCAGCCACCAGGGATCGCTCCAGCGTCCCGTCACCGCGAGATACCCCGCCGGCGTCGCGATCCCATCCGCGAGGCCGAGCCAGAGGTGCGACCAATGCGTGAACCGCTTCGCGTAGCTGTAGGCGGATATGAAGATCAGCGCGACCGGCGCGAGCGCGAAGCAGATCGGGTTCAACGCCCAGGCCGACACGAGAAAGACGAGCGCCGCGATCGCCACGGCGACCCACGCCTGTGCCAGCGTCAGCCGCCCCGCCGGCAGCTCCCGGTTCCTGGTGCGGGGATTGCGCGCGTCGATCTCGCGGTCCGCGATGCGGTTGAAGCCCAGCGCTACGAACCGCGCGCTCGTGAAGGCGAGCACTGCCAGCGCCAGCACGGACCAGGTGACGGGCGTGGTGTACGAGGCCACCACGATGCCGAGCAGCGCGAACGGCAGCGCGAACAGGGTATGCGGGAGCCTGACAAAATTCACGTAGCGGACGAATAACGATTCGCCGGCGAAGGTCTGGCCTTCGCGGGGCGCGGGGGCGTGGGGAAGTGGGGACGTGGGTCTAGAGCTCAATTCCCAATTCCTTCCAGATCGCGTCCACCTTCTGCTTCGTCCCTTCATCCATCACGATCTTGTTCGGCCACTCGCGCGTGAAGCCTTCTTCCTTCCATTTGCGCGTGGCGTCGATGCCCATCTTCGAGCCGAAGGTGAAGGCACGGCTCGAGTGGTCGAGCACGTCGATCGGTCCCATGGTGAAGCGTACGTCGCGCTCCGGGTCGATGTGGTTCAGCGTCACCCACCACGCTTCCTTGGGATCGCGCACGTTGACGTCTTTATCGAGCACCACGATGCACTTGGCGAGCGACATCAGTCCCTGCCCCCACAGCCCGTTCATCACCTTGTACGCCTGCCCCGGATACTGCTTATCAATGCTCACGAACACGAGGTTGTGAAAGATGCCCTCAGCCGGCATGTGAATGTCCACGATCTCGGGCAGCGTGAGCTTCAGGAGCGGCAGGAAGATCCGCTCGGTGGCGTGGCCGAGGTAGTAGTCTTCCATCGGCGGCCGGCCGACGATCGTGTGCGGGTAGATCGGATCGCCGCGCAGCGTGACCGTGGTGATGTGGACTTTGGGATAGTAGTCGGCCAGCGAGTAGAACCCGGTGTGGTCGCCGAACGGGCCCTCGAGCACCAGCTCTTCGCGGGGATCGATGTGCCCTTCGAGCACGATCTCCGCCTC
>JBGPIJ010000036.1:0-14819 GCA_041484865.1 Gemmatimonadota bacterium | reverse complement strand
TGCCGGCGCTCGCCCGCCTCCTCGCCGCCGGGTCGGGGGCGGGTCTCGCGCTCCTCGATCAGATCGCGCGCGTCGCCGCGGCGATTCCTGGGGGGCACGTGGTGATGGTGGCGGGCTGGCCGGCGGCGGCCGTGTGGCTCAGCGTGGTGCTCGTAGCGTGGTGGCTCTGGACCTCCCCGCGCCGGCCCTGGCTCATCGCGGCCCGCGTGGCGCTGGTCGCGACGCTCGGCGTCGCCGTGTCGTTCCGCGCCGTCGTCTCCCTCGACGAATGCCGTTGCTTGACGGTATTTTTCCTGGACGTCGGTCAGGGCGATGCCGCGCTGCTGCGCACGCCCGCCGGGCATTGGGTCGTGATCGACGGCGGCCCGCGCACGCCGCAGGGCGATGCGGGCCAGCGGGTCGTGGTGCCGTTTCTGCGGCGCGCCCGCGCGGGCGGAGTGGCGGTCGTGGTCGCGACCCACGGCGACGCCGACCATCTGGGCGGGTTGCCGGCGCTCATCAGCGCGTTCGCGCCGCGCCTCGTGCTCGAGCCGGGCGAGCCGCTCGGCCGGCCGCTCTATCTCGAATTCCTCGCGACGGTCGAGGCCTCGGGCGCGCGTTATCGGCCCGCGCGGACCGGCGACCGCGTCACGCTCGACGGCGTGACGCTCGAGGTCTTGAGCCCCGACAGCGCGTGGCTCGCGCTCCCGGTCGACGTGAACGATCACGGCGTCGTGCTGCGCGTCACGTATGGGACGGCGCGGCTCTTGTTTCAGGCGGATGCCGGACTGCCGGTCGAGCAGCGTCTCGCGGGCCGGGTCGGGCCGGTGGACGTGCTCAAAGTGGGACACCACGGCTCGCGCAGCGCGACCTCCGACGCCTGGCTCACGGAGCTGGCCCCGCGTGAGGCGGTGATCAGCGTCGGCCGCCGCAACCGGTACGGTCACCCCGCGCCCGAGGTCGTGGCGCGACTCGCGGCCCACGGTGTCCGCATTCTGCGGACGGACCGCGACGGAACGATCACCCTTTCAACCGACGGACAACGTGCACACATCCAGATCAGTCGTCACGATTGAACAGCCCCGCGCCAAACGGCTCCATGCCGCGTAACGCGTTCTACGCTCAGTCCGGCGGAGTCACGGCCGTCATCAACGTCTCGGCACAGGGCGTCATCGAGACGGCGCGCAAGCATCGGGACCGGATCGGAGCGGTCTATGCCGGCCGCAACGGCATCATCGGCGCGCTCACCGAGGACCTGATCGACACGTCGCAGGAGCCCGACGCCGCGATCGCCGCGCTGCACCACACACCTTCCGGCGCATTCGGCTCCTGCCGCCACAAACTCAAGGGCATGGACAAGAATCCCGCCGAGTACGAGCGGCTGATGGAGGTCTTCAAGGCGCACGACATCGGCTACTTCTTCTATAACGGCGGTGGGGATTCGGCCGACACGTGCCTCAAAGTGGCGCAGCTCGCCGCGAGCCGCGGGCTGCCCATTCAAGCCATCCACGTTCCCAAGACGATGGACAACGATCTGCCGCTGACCGACACGTGTCCGGGCTTCGGCTCGGTCGCCAAGTACGCCGCGGTGTCGATCCGGGAGGCCGGCTTCGACGTGGCGTCGATGGCGAAGACGTCCACCAAGGTGTTCGTCCTCGAGGTGCTGGGCCGCCACGCGGGCTGGACCGCGGCCGCAGGCGGTCTCGCGGCGGAGCGCGCGGGCGACGCGCCGCAGGTGATCTTGTTTCCGGAGATCGTGTTCGATGAAGCGAAGTTCCTCGCCGCCGTGGACAAGGCCGTGAAGCAGCACGGCTTTTGCGCGATCGTGGCGAGCGAAGGATTGCGGCTCCCCTCCGGGGAATTCCTGTCCGAGGCGGGAACCAAGGACGCGTTCGGTCACGCGCAGCTCGGCGGGCTGGCGCCGCTGCTCGCGAAGCTCATCGGCGACAAACTCAAGTACAAATACCACTACGCGATCGCGGACTACCTCATGCGCGCCGCGCGCCACATCGCATCGAAGACCGACGTCGAGCAGTCGTACGCCGTCGGCAAGTCCGCGGTGGAGCTCGCGCTCGCCGGGAAATCCGGCGTGATGGTGACGATCGAGCGCACGTCCGACTCTCCGTACACGTGGACTACCGGGAGCGCGCCGCTCGATCAGGTGGCGAACGTCGAGCGAAAGATGCCGCGGGACTACATCACGGAGGACGGCTTCCACATCACCGACCGGTGCCGCCGCTATCTATCCCCGCTGATTCAGGGGGAGGACTATCCGCCCTACGCGGACGGACTGCCGCAGTACGTGCGGCTCAAGAATGCGCCCGTGCCGAAGAAGCTCGGAACCACGTTCGAGTTGAAGAAATGAGCGAGCGCAAGCCGGTCTACGAGCCCGCCGATTGGGCCGGCGACCCGGCGCGCGATCTCGGAACCCCGGGCGCGTTTCCCTACACGCGCGGCGTGTATCCATCGATGTACCGTGGCCGGCTCTGGACCATGCGCCAGTATGCCGGCTACGGCACGCCCGAAGAGACCAACGCCCGCTTTCGCCACCTCCTGGAGGCGGGCCAGACCGGTCTGTCGGTCGCGTTCGACCTGCCCACCCAGATGGGCTACGACTCCGACCATCCGATGGCGGAAGGGGAGGTGGGCCGCGCCGGGGTGGCCATCGATACCGTCGATGATCTCGCGCGCCTGTTCGAGGGCATCCCGCTCGATCGCGTCTCCACGTCCATGACGATCAACGCCACCGCGGCGATCCTGCTCGCGATGTATGTGGTCGTCGGGGAAGAGCGGGGGGTGAGCCGCGCCACGCTCGACGGAACCGTGCAGAACGACATTCTCAAAGAGTTCATCGCTCGCGGCACCTACATCTATCCCCTCGAGCCCTCGCTGCGCCTCACCACGGAGGTCTCGCGCTTCGTCGCCGCGGAGGGGATGCGGTTCAACTCGATTTCGATTTCGGGCTACCACATGCGTGAGGCGGGGGCGACCGCCGTGCAGGAGCTCGCCTTCACGTTCGCCAACGGCCTCGAGTACCTGCGGGGCGCCGAGCGGGTCGGGCTCGCGGTCAACGCCTTCGCACCGACGCTTTCCTTTTTCTTCGCGGCGTTCACCGACCTGTTCGAGGAGGTCGCGAAGTTCCGCGCCGCGCGGCGCCTGTGGGCCCGGCTGCTGCGGGAGCGGTTCGGAGCCGACGCCGCCGCCTGCCGGCTCCGGTTCCACGCGCAGACCGGCGGCTCCACGCTCACCGCCCAGCAGCCGTTGAACAACGTCGTGCGGGTGGCGATCCAGGCGCTCGCCGCCGTGCTCGGAGGGGCGCAGTCGCTCCACACGAATGCCCACGACGAAGCGCTCGCATTGCCCACCGAGCAAAGCGCCACGCTGGCGCTCCGCACCCAGCAGATCCTCGCCCATGAGACCGGCGTCCCTGATATCGCGGATCCGACCGGGGGGAGCTGGTACGTCGTAGCGCTCACCGATCAGCTCGAGCGCGACGCCCGGGCGCTGCTCGACGAGATCGAGCGGGCGGGCGGCGCCGCGCGCGCGATCGAGCGGGGCTTCATGCAGGAGGCGATCGCGCGGAGCGCGTACGCGCAGCAGCGCGCCATCGAATCGGGAGCAATGGAGGTCGTGGGCGTGAACAAGTACGCGGACGATTCCACCGTCCGTTCCACCCCGGCGCCCGACTATTCGGCGCTCGCGGTCCGGCAGGTCGCGCGCGTCGCCGCGGCGCGCCGCCGGCGGGACGCAGGCCGGGTCACGGGCGCGCTCGCCGAGCTGTGCCACGCCGCCGCCGAGCTCCAGGCACCCCTGATGCCGGCCATTCTGGACGCGGTGCGCGCTCGTGCCACCGTCGGAGAGATGAGCGACGCGCTGCGCCAGGTCTGGGGGGAGTACCATGCGTAGGGCACTCGCCACCCTCGCGGTGTGTCTCGCCGCTGCCTGCACGCATCACGTTGACGTCGAGCTGCGGCCAGACTTTCCATCGGGAGTGTGGAGAGACGCCGTACTTGGCGGCGTGCGCCCCACGCTCCGCTTCGAGCGCGGCACCTTTGCCGACAAGCGCGCCGACACGACCCGACTCGCGACCTTCCGGCAAGACATTCATACATACAACCTCTTCGGTAAGCGGCCGGTCGCCGACGCGCTGTTCGACGGATTGAAGGTCCTCATCGAGCGGGTCGGGCACGCCTGGGTACCCGGCGATACCGGGCAGGTCCGCGTCGACCTGCAGCTCCTCGAGATCGAGGCCGTACGCGACGCCGCATGTACCGAATGCAGCCATAAGGACGCGTGGTCGAGCGTGCGGATCAAGGCTGATTTCGTGGATCGGACGACTGGGCGTCTCATTTACACCCATTACTACAACGGGGCCGACCATCGCTCGCAGGCCCTCGTCGGATTCATGGGCATGGTGAGGGCGTCGCTCGATGCGTCCTTCATCACCTGCATCAACAAGGTGGGGGCGGACTCCGGACTCGTGGCTGCGCTGATGCAATGGGCACAGGTCGCGGGACGGTAGACCAAACGGCCCCGTCTGCCCCGGATGACCCCGTGGCTCGTCACGTTGGCTGCGATCGCACTGTTCGGGGCTCTCCTGGTGCTCGGTCCGGGCGTGCTGCGCCGCGTGGCACGGGCGGCCGCGCGCCGGCCTCCCGCGCCGGTTCCCGCGGAATGGCGCGCGACCGTGGAGCGTCAGGTCCCCGCCGTTGGCGCGCTCGACGAAGACCAGCGAACGCGACTGCTCCGCGCCGCTCGTGATCTCGTCACAACGCGCACCTGGGAAGGCTGCGGCGGTCTGGCCCTCACCCGCGACATGCAGCTCGTGATTGCCGCACAGGCCTGCCTGCTCACTTTCGAGCGCCCGGGCGACCCGTACCCGACGCTCCGGAGCATCCTCGTGTACCCGCGGACCTTCGTGCCGCGGCCGCTCCGCGACCTCCGCAAATGGCTGGCGTCGAGCGATCCCGAGCGGGCGGTGCCGGAGTTGGGGGAAGCCTGGAGCGGCGTGGTGGTACTGGCCTGGGACGACGCAGTGGCCGGCGCCGCGGATCCGGGAGACGGACAGAACATCGTGTTTCACGAGTTTGCGCACCAGCTCGATTTCGAGCACCATCTCACGTCGGATGCAGACGATCTCGCGGCCCTCATGGACGGCGAGGTGAGTCCTGTTGTGGCGGATCCCGAGACGTGGCAGCGCGTGTTGCAGGAGAGCTACGACGGGTTCTGCGGCCGGCTGGAGCGTGGGGAGCCCGCCGTCCTCGACGCCTACGCCGCCACCGATCCGGGGGAGTTCTTCGCGGTGGCGACAGAGGTCTTTTTCGAGCAGCCCCGCGCGCTGCGATCGGGTTACGCGGATCTGTACGAGCAGCTGCGAACGTTCTACCGGCAGGATCCTGCAGGCCGATCTTCCACCTGATGAGGATAGCGATGCGACGGATCGCTGCGGTCGGTCCCTTCTGCTTGTCGCTCCTGGCGACGCGACTTGGCGCGCAACAGCCCGAGCCGCCGCTCGACGGTCCTCACCGGCTGTTCCAGGATTCGCTGCTCGATCGGCTCACCGGCGCCTGGTCGATGTCCGGCGCGGTGCGCGGGCGGTCCGCCACCCTCACGTTCTCTGGTGACTGGGTGCTGAACCACCAGTTTCTCAAGCTCGAGATGCGCGATGTGAATGTCCCCCCCGCCTACCAGGCCGCGGTCTATATCGGCTACGACAACGCGAGTGAGCGGTACGTAGCGCACTGGCTGGACAACTTCGGCGGGCGCTTCTCCGAGACGCTCGGATTCGGCCAGCGGGCGGGCACCGCCATCGCGTTCGTGTTCGAGTATCCGGACGGTCCATTCCACACGACGTTCACCCTCGATCCGCGCGCCGGCACGTGGGCCGTGCTGATGCGGGATCGTGGGCCGAACGGGGCATGGCGGGAGTTCGCCCACTATGCCTTGGAGCGTCGTTGACGAACTTCCCGACGAACGATCGTTCCATCCGCCTCCCGACGGTCGCCGACGCCCAGAGCGGCGGTGCTCTGCCACGACGGGCGTTTCATCGCGGAACACCACCTGGAGCTGCAGCTGTGAGCCGCTGGGTCGGCCGGGGCTAGGCCCGATCGGGTATGGCAAGTGCCTTTTGCCACGTGTTCGACTCAATTTCGTGCGGCGCGCCTCAAGAATTGCCCCAATTTGCGACCCCGGCGACCCTAGAATCATCGGTCATCAAAATCCACCTGTCTGGAACGTCTTTTGCAAATGCGGCGAGGCAACTACTACCTAGGTCGGTCCGCGTGCGTGGAGCCGTCTTGCCTAGCCAGGCGCCCCATCCGCTGCTCAGCAAGGCCCCGCCTGGACGCCATTTCGCCCAGTTCCATAAGGACTCGCGCTCGCTCGCTGGGGCCGTAACCCAGTTCGTCGAGGCCGGGCTGCGGCGACAGGACGGCGTCGTCGTCATCGCTTCACCCGCACATGCCCAGGTGTTCCTCGCTCGGCTCCGGGAGCGTGCACTCGACGTTGATGCCTCGCTCGCGGCGGGGCGGTTGGTCATTCTCGACGCTGGGGCGTTGCTCAATCGCTTCATGCGGCCCACCGGCCCCGACTGGTCGGACTTTCGCCAGGCGATCGGTGCGGTTTTCGACCGCGTGCAGGCGTCGCATCCGCGGAGCGTCAGGGTATACGGGGAGATGGTGGACATCCTGTGGCGCGAGAAAGCTCCGGAGGCGGCGATTCAGATCGAGGAGTACTGGAACCGGCTCGCCACCGAGTACTCGTTCGCACTATTTTGCTGCTACACGCTGGAGGCGCTGGCGGAGGACTCGTACGCCGGCCCGCTGGACGAAATCGGGCGCACCCACTCGGATATCCTCTGGAGTGAAGAGGATGAGCACGTGCGATCGGCGGTGGACGCGGCGACCAACGATATTTTCGGTAGCTCGCTATCGCACATCTTGAGCTCGTCGGGGCAGGAGGATCACGATGGCGAGCATCGGCTGCCGCTGGGCCAGCGCACTCTGCTGTGGATCAAGCGGAACCTGCCCGCGAGCTGTGGCACTATTCTGGGACGCGCGCGGTCGCACTACCATCGACAGTCGCTGATCAAGTAGCCGCACTCGAGCCCAGAGCACTGTGATTCTCGGCGTTCACCATGGCCGCGCTGTGCAGCGCGGCCATCGCGTGTAAGGGAGCGACCTTGACCTCTGTCGCGAAGGGCCTTCGCGATTTCCTGCTGCGCGGGAAGCTGGCCGCCTAGGCTGGTCGCGGCATGTCCCAATCTCCCCTGCAGGCGCCTTCGGGCAACGCGGCGCGCATCTTCACGTTCCGCGCGGTCCGCGCCCTCATCCTCGGCGTGCTCGCGATGGGCGCGGTCGCGTGGATCGTCAGCGTGCCCGCCGTGCTCTGCGCGGCGCTCGCGGCCGGAATCGCGGCACTGCTCACCGCGCGGGCCGCTCGCATCAGCAGACTCGTGATCGTGACCCTCACGCTGGCCGTCGTCGGCGGGTTCACCGGGTCGCTCCTGTTCGGCCACGGTCCGACCGTCCTGCGAGTCCTGGCGGGGGCGGTCGCGAGTCTCGCCGCCGGTCCGTGGGGTGTCGTCCTCGGCTTCGTGGTGCGGGCGCGGGCGATTCAGCGCGGCTAATTGACCGGTGCGCCTCGAGCTGCTTAAGTTGTTGCGCGATGCCCACCTACGAGTATCGGTGCCCGAAGGGGCATACGTTCGAGAAGTTCTATCCTCGCGTGGGCGGGGCACGCCACCTCAGCTGCCCCACCTGCGGTAAGAAGGCCGAGCGGCTGATCTCGGGGGGGGCTGGCCTCGTGTTCAAGGGCTCCGGCTTCTACGCCACGGACTACAAACGGGCAGGGGAGAAGAAAGCGGCGCAGGACGGCGAGGCTAAGCCGGCCGAGAACAAACCCGCCGAGAAAAAACCCGCTCCAGAGTCCCCGAAGAAAAAAGACTCCGGCGACACGTGAGCGCGCACGAGCCGCTCCGCGACGCGCTCGCGCGCGCGGCGCAGCAGATCGGCGCGCCCGTAGTCCCGGAGTTCACGATTGAGACCCCTCGGGACCCGTCGCACGGCGACCTGTCGACCAATCTCGCCCTCGTCCTCGCCCGCGTGCTGGGCAAGAAGCCGCGCGCGGTGGCGGCGGATGTGGTGCGCGTTCTCGCCCTCCCGGCGGGGTATGCGAAAAAGGTCGAGATCGCGGGTCCCGGGTTCATCAACGTGTTCCTCGCGGAGGCGCAGCTCGCGAGCGTGCTCACGGCCATTCTCGCCGCCGGATCGCGCTACGGCCGCAGCGACGAGGGGCAGGGGCGGAAGGTCAACGTGGAGTTCGTTTCCGCGAATCCCACGGGCCCGCTGCACGTGGGGCACGGCCGCGGTGCGGCGATCGGGGACGCGCTGGCCGCGGTGCTCGAGTGGACCGGGCACGCAGTGACGCGAGAGTTCTACGTCAACGATGCGGGGACGCAGATCGATAAGTTGGGCCGCTCGGTGTGGGCGCGGGTGCAGCAGCAGGTCGGCCGCGCGGCGGAGATTCCGGAGGGAGGCTACCAGGGCGAGTATCTGGTCGAGCTCGTCCGGGAGATCCTGACGCGGGAAGGGCGCGCATTCGCCGATTTGCCGCCGGAGGAGGGCCTGGCCCGCTGTCGCGCGCTCGCGACCGCGTTCGAGCGGGCCGAGCAGGACCGCGATCTGCGCGAGTTCGGAGTGATCTTCGACTGCGTCAGCTCCGAATCGGCGCTGTATCGCGAGGGAGGGATCGAACGTACCCTCGCCGATCTCGCGAGCCGGGGCCGGACCTACGAGCAGGACGGCGCGCTGTGGCTGCGGACCACCGAGTTCGGCGACGACAAGGACCGGGTGCTTCGGAAGTCGGACGGCACCTACACGTATCTGCTGCCCGATATCGCCTACCACCGCCATAAGCACGAGCGCGGGTTCGTGCGGGCCGTCGACGTCTGGGGCGCCGACCATCATGGCTACGTGGCCCGGATGCGCGCCGCGATGCTCGCCCTGGGATACCCGGACGACTTCTTCCATGCCGAGCTGGTGCAGCTCGTGCGGGTGATGCGCGGTGGCGAGGAGGTACGCTTCTCGAAGCGCACCGGGGACTTCGTCGCGCTGCGGGAGCTGTTCGAGGAGACGGGGGTCGATGCCGCGCGCTACTTCTTCCTCATGCGCCGCGGCGACTCGCAGTTCGTGTTCGACGTGGACCTGGCAAAGAGCCAGACCGAGGAGAATCCCGTCTTTTACGTGCAGATGGCGCACGCGCGCATGAGTGGGATCTTCCGGGTCGCCGCGCGGGACCCTGATGCGGTCTCCGCCGCAGGCGTCGACGTCGGCGCGTTGCAAGCGCCCGAGGAGATCGCGCTGCTGAACGAACTGACCGCGTTCCCGGGGGTCGTGGGCCGGGCCGCGGAGACCTACGAGCCGCACCGGATTCCGGGCTATCTCGAGGGACTGGCCCGGATCGCGCACGCGTGGTATCACAAGTATCGCGTGCTGGGAGAGCCCGAGGAGGCTGCGCGGCTGGTGCTGGCGCGGGCCGTCCGACAGGTGTTGGCGAACGGGCTCGCCATACTCGGTATCCACGCCCCCGATCGGATGTAGCGTGAGCCTGCTCGTCGTCGGATCCATCGCTCTGGACTCGGTCGCCACCCCGTTCGGCGACACCGCCGACGCCCCGGGGGGCTCTGCGGTCTTCTTCAGCGCCGCGGGCGTGATCCTCCACCCGGTACAGGTGGTGGGCGTCGTCGGGCGCGACTATCCCCTTGCGGTGCTCAAGGCGCTGGAGGAGCGCGGTGTGGACTTGAGCGGCGTGGAGCAGGTCGACGGCGAGTCGTTTCGCTGGAAGGCGAAATACTCCTACGACCTCTCCAGCCGGGAGACGCTCGACACGCGGCTCGGCGTGTTCGCGGAATTTCGCCCCAAGCTGCCGGAGAAGTTTCGCGACGCGCGCTACCTGTTCCTCGGCAACATCGATCCGGAATTGCAGCTCAGCGTGCTCGATCAGGTCCGGCATCCCGTGCTCGTTGCGTGCGACACCATGAACTATTGGATCCAGTCGAAGAGTGAGCTCGTCCTCGAGTTGTTGCGCCACATCGACATCCTGATGGTGAACGATTCCGAGGCGCGCGAGCTCTCGGGCGACTGGAACATCTACCGGGCGGCGCGCTGGGTGCTGGAGCACGGCCCGCGCATGGCCGTGATCAAGCAGGGCGAGCACGGGGCGCTGCTCATGAGCGCCGAGGCGACGTTCAAAGTGCCGGCGTATCCCCTCCAGGAGGTGTTCGATCCTACCGGCGCGGGCGATGCCTTCGCGGGCGGATTCATGGCCTATCTCGCCTCCACCGACGACCTCGCGCCCGCGAATCTGCGGCGCGCAATGGTGTACGGGGCGACCATGGGCTCGTTTGCGGTCGAAGCGTTCGGGATCCGCGGGTTCGACAACGTGAACGCAGCGGACGTGCGGGCGCGCGTCCGGGCGTTCAAGGAGCTCGTGCACTTCGAGATCGGCGAGGAGCAGGCGGGATGACGGACCGCTACGCCGCGGCGGGCGTCAGCCTGGACGCGGCAGAAGAGGCGAAACGCCGGATCGCGGAGCTCGCCCGCAGCACCAGGACCGCGCTCGCCGTGGGACAGGTCGGGGCGTTCGCGGGCATGGTCCGACTGCCGCCGGGCCTCGAGCACCCGGTGCTGGTCGCGTCCACCGACGGCGTCGGCACCAAGGTGCTCGTGGCGGTGCGCGCCGGGATCCACGACACGGTGGGTGAGGATCTCGTCAATCACTGCGTCAACGACATCCTGGTACACGGTGCGCGGCCGCTCGCGTTTCTCGACTACATCGCGACGGGGAAGCTCGAGCCCGACGTCGTCACCGCCATCGTCGAGGGCGTGGCGCGCGGCTGCCGGGCGCACGAGATGACGCTCGTCGGCGGGGAGACGGCGCAGCTCCCCGACCTCTATCAGCCGGGTCACTACGACCTCGCCGGCACGATCGTCGGCGTGGTGGAAGAGGCGGCGGCGCTGCACGGCGACCGCGTGCGTGCGGGAGACGTCCTGGTGGGCTACGCATCCAATGGGCTGCACACGAACGGCTACACGCTGGCGCGGCAGATCGTGTTCGAGCGCCTGCACCTCACCCCCGACGACCCGTTTCCCGAAACCGGCCGCACGGTGGCCCAGGTACTGCTCGACGTGCACCAGAGCTACGCCCCCGTGCTCGTTCCCGTGCTGGGGCACGTCCACGCACTCGCCCATGTCACGGGGGGCGGCATCGCCGGTAATCTCGCGCGCGTGATCCCGGACGGCTGCGAAGCGGTGGTGGACGCGGGCTCCTGGCAGTGGCCGGTCGTGTTCCGGGTGCTGATGCGCGCCGGGAGCATCTCGCTCGGCGAGATGCGGCGCGTGTTCAACCTCGGGATCGGCATGATCGCGGTCGTGGCGCGCGACGACGTCGAGCTCGTCTGCCGCGCCGCCGAGCGCGCCCACGTCCCCGTCTCGGTCATCGGAGAAGTTCTCGGGGGGCGCGGAGGCGCGCGCTTCACCGAGCGATGACCGGTCGTCCGAGAGGGGCGAGCCGTCGCCTCTCCTGCTGAAGTCGCGGCCATGGGCCGCGCTCTCGAGCTGGCGATCGAGGGGTGGGGGCGCGTCGCGCCGAACCCGCTCGTCGGCGCGGTCGTGTTGCGTGGCGCGGACGGCGTGTCCGCCGGTGAGGGATATCATGCCGAATACGGCGGCCCGCACGCCGAGATCCTCGCGCTCGGCGCCGCGGGCGCCGCCGCTCGTGGGGCGACCCTCGTCGTCTCGCTCGAGCCGTGCGCGCACCAGGGCAAGACGCCCCCGTGCGTAGACGCCATCGTCGCCGCCGGGGTGAAGCGCGTCGTCGCGGCGATCCACGACCCCGACCCTGCGGCCCGGGGTGGGCTCGAACGACTGCGGGCCGCCGGCGTCGACTGTGCGGTCGGCGTGATGGACCGGGAGGCGGCCGCGCTCAACGCCCCGTTCCTGTTCACGCGGATGCACGCGGAGCGTCCCTTCGTGGCGCTCAAGCTTGCGACCTCGATCGATGGACGCATCGCCGATGCCGCCGGGCATTCACGCTGGGTCTCCGGCGAGGAGGCCCGAGCCTACGTGCACTGGCTCCGCGCGGGATTCGACGCCCTCGCCGTCGGCGGGACCACGGCGCTGCGCGACAACCCGAACCTCACCGTTCGCGGATCGGTCACGCCGCGCCGCCCACCGGTCCGTATCGTGTTCGACCGGCGCGCGATGTTGAACCCCGGCGTGACGCTGGTGCGCACGGCGAAGGAGGTGCCTACGTGGGTCGTCTCCTCGCCCCAAGCGCCGGTGCCGAGCGTCACGGCGCTCGAGCAGAACGGCGTGCGAGTGTTTCGCCCGGAGTCGCTGGCGACCGGCGTCGAGCTGCTGCGGCAGGAAGGGATTCGGTCCGTCCTGTGCGAAGGCGGCGGCGCGCTCGGCACCCGGCTCCTCGTTGATGGCCTGGTCGACCGCCTCTACTGGATCCAGTCCCCGGTATGGCTCGGAGAAGGAGCGGTGTCGGCCTTTCCCGGGATTCCGACCGCTCCCTTGCCCCAGGCGCCCCGCTGGGTGCCGGTGGAGCGGCGTACTTTGGGCCTTGATACATTACTAGTATTGGATCGGGAGCCATGTTTACCGGCATCGTGACCGCGGTGGGACGCGTAGGGACCGTGTCCCGGAATGGGGGAAGAGGGAAGGGGGCAGGGGCAAGCGGGGTGACCCTGACCATCCGTGCTCCATTCAAGGATCTCAAGCGCGGCGAGAGCATCGCCGTGAACGGGGCGTGTCTCACGGTGGAGCGGGTGGTGCGGGGTGGGTTTGCGGTGCGTGCCGTGCCGACCACGCAGGACCGGACGCTGCTCGGGGAGTATGCCGCGGGGCGACGCGTGAACCTGGAGCGGGCGGTGCGGGCGCGGGATCGCCTCGGCGGCCACATCGTGCAGGGACACGTGGACGGGGTGGCATCGGTCGTCCGTGTGGACCGGGCTGGGGATGGGTTGATCTATGATCTCCGCGTCCCGCCCGGCGTCCGGGACGTTTCAGTGCTTCACGGATCGGTGACGGTGGATGGGGTGAGCATGACAATCAACGCGCTGCCGGGTCCGGACCTGGTGCAGATCTCGGTGATTCCCTTCACGGCGACGCACACGACGCTCGGCGCGTTGCGCGCGGGGGATCGGGTCCACGTGGAAGCGGACGTGCTGGGCAAATACGTGAGGCAGCTATGCCGCTCAGAACCGTAGAGCAAGCGATCGCGGACGTTCGCGCGGGGAGGCTCGTCATCGTCGCCGATGACGAGGACCGCGAGAACGAGGGTGACCTGGTCGGCGCCGCCGAGCGAGTCACCCCCCAGATGATCAATTTCATGGCGACGCATGGGCGCGGCCTGATCTGCGTCACGCTCATGCCCGAGCGCTGCCAGGCGCTCACTCTCGCGCCGATGGCGGAGCAGAACACCGAGGCGCACGAGACGGCGTTCACCGTCAGCGTGGATGCGGCGACGCGCTTCGGAGTCACTACCGGCATCTCGGCCGCGGATCGCGCCGCCACGATCCGTGTGACCATCGACCCCGCGGCGATCCCCTCGGACCTGCGCCGGCCGGGGCATGTGTTCCCGCTCCGGGCTCGGCCCGGCGGCGTGCTACAGCGCGTCGGGCAGACCGAAGCGAGTGTCGATCTCGCCCGCCTCGCGGGCCTCTATCCCGCGGGCGTGATCTGTGAGATCCTGAGCGCCGATGGCACCATGGCCCGCCGCCCCGAGCTCGAGGAGTTCGCGGCGCGCCATCAGCTGACCTTCGTGACCGTCGCGCAGCTCGTGGCGTACCGGCTCGCCACCGAGCGGCTGGTCCACCGCGCCGCCGACGCGCGGCTGCCGACGCCGTTCGGCGAGTTCCGGATCATGGGCTATCAAAACGACGTCGATTCCGCCGAGCACGTGGCGCTGGTGTACGGCGACGTGAAGGGAGAGCGGAACGTGCTGGTGCGGATGCACTCCAAGTGTCTGACCGGCGACGTGTTCGATTCGGTGCGCTGCGACTGCGGGTGGCAGTTGCACAACGCCATGCGCATGATCGCGGAGGAAGGCCGCGGCGTGGTCGTGTATCTCGATCAGGAGGGTCGCGGCATCGGACTCTTGAACAAGCTGAGGGCGTACGAGCTGCAGGACGCCGGCCACGATACGGTGACGGCGAACGAGAAGCTCGGGTTCAAGGCGGATCTCCGCAACTACGGCATCGGGGCGCAGATTCTGCTCGACCTGGGACTCTCCTCCATCCGGGTGCTGACCAACAATCCGATGAAGCTGATCGGGCTCGAAGGGTACGGCCTGGAGATCGTGGAGCGCGTGCCGATCGTGCCCCCGTCGTCGAACGAGAATCGCTCCTATCTCGACGTGAAGCGGGACAAGCTGGGCCACTTCCTCCCGCATTGATCGTGGCCGAGATCGAAGGGTCCCCCCGCGCGCCGCGCACGGGACGCGTGGCCGTCGTCATCAGCCGGTACAACGAGCTGGTCACCGCACGTCTGCTCGAGGGTGCGCGCCAGTGCCTGACCGAGCACCGGGTGCCGGAAGGCCGCGTGGATGTGATCTGGGTGCCCGGGTCGTTCGAGCTGCCGGTCGTGGCGGAAACCGCGGCGGCGAGCGGACGCTATGCCGCAATCGTCGCCCTGGGGTGCGTGATTCGCGGGGAGACGGCGCATTTCGACTACGTGGCCGGCGAAGCGGCCCGGGGGCTGGCGAACGTGGCCCTCGCGCACCGCGTGCCGGTGGGATTCGGCGTGCTCACCACCGAGTCGCTCGAGCAGGCGATG